>JAZFRU010000217.1:0-3023 GCA_036445815.1 Acidobacteriota bacterium
CGGCGGCAGCGCGCGCCCTTTCCATGGCGTTGAGAGCTTCATGCACCGCCACACCCTTGGTGACGTGGATCATGAGATCCTGACCCGCCACCGCGATGTTGGTAACGATCGAGGTCAGTTCCGGCTCTTCGAACATAAGGGTGAAGCCCCCTTCGGAGGCCGCCCCGTCATTGATGATCTTATTGGCCATGGGTCGGACCAATTCCGTCGTGTATTCCCTCTGGAATCTCTCCAGGCGCTGGATCGCCTGCTCGGCATCATCGTGGGTAATGATCTTGTTGGAGGCGTTGTAACGAATGGGCAGCTTCCCCTCACCGTCGAGTTCCACCAGAGCCCGTAGGGCGAACTCCTGGAGTCCGGAAGTTCCGGCATCGAAGACTGAGGTGATCCCGAGCTGGGGCAGCTGGGGCAGGAACTCCAGCAGAGCTCGCCTGAACTCTTCCTTGGTGCCGATTCCGAGCGGCGCCAGATGCAGCCAGAAAGCGGCCCCTTCCTGCAGCCAGCCAGTGGGATTTCCTTGTGGATCCCGCACGTAAAAATGCTTCCCCGGCAGGGGATCCGGGGTATCTTTATTGATGTTCAAAAATTCCAGTGCCCGGGAATTGGCCCAGGCCGAATGTCCTCCCCCCTCGATGAGAAGAACCGGACGGTCCGAGACAATGGCGTCCAGATCTCCCTTGGTGGGCCCCGGCGGGTCGAAGGCACGCTGACTCCAACCAAAGCCGGCGACCACCTGAACCTCAGGATTTTCCCCGACGTATTGGCGCACCGCCTGAAGGTATTCCTCTTTGCTGCTCAGCTCCAGCATTCCCACGCCCAGCTTGAGCATGAGAGCGGCCGTTGAGGGATGAAAGTGCGAATCGATGAAGCCCGGCAGCAGCATCTTGCCGTCGAGATCGATGACTCGAGTACTTCCACCACGTTGCAGCAGAGCCTGTTCCTGGTCGCCCACATAGACAATTCTCCGGCCTTCCACGACCACCGCTTCAGCCCAGGGTTGCTGGGAATTGACGGTGTAAACCTGGCCATTGATGAAGATGGTGTCGGCAGCAGCCAGGACAAAAGGGCTCACCACTCCCCAACCGATTATGAACAAGACGAGACGTATTAAATCTTTGGCGTTGAACATGGGGTCATCTCCTTTGACGGGCACACATTTGCTCAATATAGGTCGTTGCGTTCCACGAGGCAAGGGACAGTCGAATAAGAATGTGCAATACTCGACAGCTAATCATGCTGGACTTGCAGGAATTCCTCAAAACCCATCAAGAAGAGCACATTCACATCAAGAAATCGGTGAAGATGGACCAGATCGGGGCCCTGGTAGCCCAGGCCTCGGACACCATTGTTTTCGAGAATATCGAAGAGTATCCAGATTGGCAGATGGCCGATTTGCTGTTCGCGAACCGGAAGGCCCAGGCCCGTGTGCTGGGATGTCAACCCCGGGAAGTAGTCAAGGCCCTCTCGGAGGTGATCCGTCGAGGTCCCAAGCCCCTGAAAGAAATCTCGACCGCTCCCTGCCAGGAGCAGTTCTGGACCGGAGATGAGATTGATCTGAGCGCTCTTCCCATCGTCCGCCACACCGATCAGGACCCCTATCCCTACACCACAGGATTCGCCCTTCATCGTGATCCGGAAACGAGCCAGTTGAATGTCATGTACCCGCGTTGCGGAGTTCTCGGACCAAACGAGATGGTCACTTCTTTCGTGACCTCTACCGCCCATCGCTTTCTGGCGCATCATCGCCAGGCCGGCACTCCCATGGCCCAGGCCATCGTGATCGGATGCCATCCGGCCTGGGAACTGGCGGGTGTTTACTCCCATCTTCATGATGACTGGTGGGAATTGGAGCTCTTTGAAGCCATTACCGGAGAAGTCGGTCAGGTGACCCGTTGTAAAACGGTGGACCTCTTGGTCCCTGCCGATGCCTCCGTGGTCATCGAGGGACACCTGAGTCCCACTCGAACGGCTCAGGATGGACCCGCCCCTGGCCCTACAGCCACCTATACCCCGAATATTTCCCAGCAACCCGTCTTCGAAGTCACCGCCATCACCATGCGCAAGGATCCCATCTATCGCAATCATATGATGACCCCATTCACCGACCATCAGGAAATGCCACGGCTCTTTCACGAAGCGATCCTCTATGACCGGATTCGAGCCCAGGGGCTCGAGGTCCATGACGTTCATATCCCCCAGGGAGGAGGGGCGCTGTCGGTCATCATCCAGGTCGATCCGACCCTGGAAGGCCAGGTCAACGATGCCCTTCTGGCGGTGCTGGGGGCACCCTGGGTCAACTGCAAAATGGCGATTGCCGTGGATCCGGATATTGACATCTATGACTATCGCGACGTTCACTACGCCATGGCCACTCGGGTGGATCCGTCTCAGCACCTGATCACTATCCCCAACGCCCGGGGCTCTCTTTTTGATCCCTCGGCACAACCGATCCTCGAAGCCATGCCCAATACCCGGGAGACCCGCTTTCCTTCCCTTGTCGGCAAATGGGGCATTGACGCCACCAAACCCGTCCCCTATCGAGAAGCGGAGCGTAAGGATTTTGAGCGGGCCTGGCCGATCGGCTGGGGAGAACTCGACCTGGAAGACTTCCTGGACTAGTCATCTAGCCGGGGTTTGACCACCGAGACACGAACAAGAAGGTTCACCACAGAGGCACAGAGACACAGAGAAGAAAATTCTTTTCCTTTCCTTACACCTCCAAATTAAGCCAACACAGCCGGGTGGTGCGGAGGGCAAGGAAACTCCGTGTCTCTGTGGTGAAATAGAAACGAGATTTCTCTGTGTCTCTGTGCCTCTGTGGTGAGATTGTCTTCTCCGTGTCTTTGTGGTCGGAATCGGAAAAATGTTCCCTGTGTCTCTGTGGTTGGAGTTGGGTCTGACTATTCGGTGGGAAAGCGCAGAGAAAACTCGGTACCCGGCCGGCGGTTGGCCACGTCCACATGGGCGCCCATGGCATCGGCCAGCATCTTCACCAGGGCCAGGCCGATTCCCGTACCACGGGT
>JAZFRU010000218.1:0-16279 GCA_036445815.1 Acidobacteriota bacterium
CGAACCAGGGGATCTTTCAGTAACCCTTCATCTTCCTTGAAGATCAAGGCTTTTCTTCTTTGTACCAGTGTAGGCGCTACAATCGTCCCCTGGTTGGCCATCAAACTGATGGTCTCCTCGTCATAGGGGTCGCGGGCGATGTGAGTGATTCCGTCCAGCTGGGCCCTTACCAGCGTCTTGGTATCTTCGGCCAGGTTGATATGAGCCATGACCTGAATTGCGTGGCGGTGGGCTTCATCAATGATGGCTCGAGCCACTTCCGCCTTGAAAACAGGAAGATCGGATCGGCCGGGAATCCGGGCAAACCAGATCTTGATTCCGTCCACCCGTTGGTCGGCCAGCTTTCTCACCTGTTCCCTGGCTTGAGCCGGATCGTCTATTTCGTTGAGTCCAGCCAGGCCGAACTGGGTGGGATGACCTCCCACGGCCGCAAACCCGGTGCCGGCCGTAAGAATTCGTGCTCCACTGAAATCGTCATCCCAGCTGCTGTCTCGAAGCGGGAAAATGTAATTCCTGTCCAGGCCCAGGCTGAAGACCGTGGTGACGCCCAGGGCCAGATTCTGTCTCAGGTGCAGTCGAACCTGCTCCTGGTAGAGAGAAGGCTGACGAAGGATGGCCTGCTCCCCCAGGTGGACGTGGGTATCGATGAGCCCTGGAATGACCACCTGTTCAGAGGCATCCACCACCACCGCTTCCGGAGGAATTGTTTCCAGTGGACCTATCCTGGTGATCGTATTTCCCTGAAACCAGATCAACACATCGGCCCGGGGAGGGCTTCCGGTACCGTCAATGAGGAGGCCTGCCTTGACGACGGTAAGTCCGGGGCCGTGTTGCCCCTGGAGGGGCATTCCCGTAAGGAGACCCGTGAGCAGGATAACAACGAAGAGCAAAGGTCTGACTAATCTCATTGGATCTGGATCCTCCTGGTTTGTCCGGTAGTCTTCTATTTAAAGAAGTTTCATCACTTTTGCAACCTATTTTGCAACCGCCATGAAGGAAATGGAGTCGCGGCGACCGAAAATCCCTGGGTTGGGTATTCAACGCCTGGATGTGTTAGTTTCAGGACATTCTCGTTGGAATAAACTGGACTTGAAGATGAAGAATTCCTGGGCTCCCGTTTGTATGAAGTTGGTGTTTTTCCTGGTTGTCTGCCTCTGGTTAGCCATGACTCCGGGTCTTGCCGATGACACCTACGAATTTCGGGGCAGGGTCCTGCAGCCTGACGGGAAAACCTTCAGGGATGCTCTGGCTGTGGCCTTCCTGCAGGGGGCAACCACGCCCTTTACCACGCGAACGCTGGCCGGCTTGGATGGTAAGTTCAAGTTCAAGAAACTGAGGGCTGGGATGTACACCCTGGTCATCGCGGTTCCTTTGTGGGGAGAGATGCGACGAACCATTGAAGTCGGACCCAGTTTTGCCGATGCCAAGGGAAGAATTGAGGAAATCTTTTACCTGGAAGAACGCTACACTCGGGATGATGAATACAGTATTTCAGCCAGCCAGTTGACGGTATCCGACCGGGCTCGACGAGAGTATCAAAAAGCCGTGGATCGACTTGAGAAGCATGATCTTTCCCGTGCCCATGAACATTTCCAGGCAGCAGTGGATCTGGCCCCTCAGTTCGCAGCAGCCTGGAACTATCTGGGAACGATGTCCTATCATTCCGGAGACTACCGGCAGGCCGAAGAGCACTTTCGGGAGGCGCTCCAGCAGGATGCAGCAGCCTACTCTCCCCTGGTTAATCTGGGAGGAGCCCTTCTCTCCCAGGGAAGGGTGGACGAGGCACTTCCCTTCAATGAGCGTGCCGTCCAGGCGCGTCCCGACGATGCCCTGGCCCACTCTCAGCTGGGGCAATGTTATTTTTTGGTGGGTCGTCTGGAGGAGGCCGAGAGGCACCTGAGGCAGGCCAAGGCGCTGGATCCCAGGCATTTCTCCTTTCCCCAGCTGGTCCTGGCCGAGCTGTACCAACAGCGCCATGATCCGGATGCACTCATGCGTGAATTGGCAGAGTTTCTGGAGTATCACCCTGATTCGGACCGTGGTCCGGAGATCGCCGATTGGCTGAATCGGATACAGACTGCAGAGTAGAGCACAGCCGGGTTCTCTCCGATGGGTGGCCTGGACCCTAAATGAAGGACCTCCACACCATGATGGCCCCGACCAATACGAACATGAAAATCAGGGCTTTTTTGAGGAACCATTCTGGGAACTTTCCTGCCAGCCGGGGCGCAATCTGACCTCCCACCATGACGGCCATGACCATGACGACGACCAGATTCCACGGTAGACCCAGGTTCCCTTCAAAGAGAAAATAAGAATGGGTGAGTGCGGCTGCCAGGACCGTAATGGCCACAACGAAAACACTGGTGGCGGTAGCCAGATGAAGGGGGAATCGGTGTCGAACTGCCAACAGAGTGGTTACCACCTCTCCCACACCGACTCCGGTCAATCCCACCAACGCTCCTCCAACTGCTGCGGCTAGAGAGTCCGGGGTCTTGAAGCTGAAGTCGTATGGGAACACTCGGCCGCTGCGATCCTTCAGGCTTTTGATGGGGCGGACCCGATCTCCAGGGTCCGTGCTCGCTTTCTGTCAACAGGGGCAGTCGCGAGGATGACTTTGGCCATGAAATGTGACCAGTACAAAAGCCAAAGCGAACAGAATGAGACCGAAGGCGAGAAGCAGCCAGTGGTCAGGGATGATGGAGCCAATCCAGCTCAGAATAATCGCTGTGGGTACCGTGACCATCAATAGCGGAGCGGCCACATCGAAGGCCACGCGACGCTGGTTCCAGTATCCGATGGAGGCACTGGAATAACCCACGAATTCCACGATCAAGCTCATGGCGATGGCCTGATTGACATCCAGGCGAGGGAACCCGGAGTCCAGGGCAGGGAGAAGAAAAAGTAACGTAGGGGTAAACATCACGGCACCCTCCAGGGCCAGAATTCAAGCCGTGATTCATATGAAAAAGGCAAATGGCAAGAAATAAAGAAACTCGAGCCAGTAACCCATAGTAACCTCCTCAACAGTGACCAGGCATTATACCCAATGTCCTGGCCCTTGTCGCTGCAGCGGCCCTGAAGTCAGGGTGGTCTCCCGGAAATCTCTTTCATGGGAATTTCATCACCGCAGGTTGATACTGTCGTGGCCATGAAATTCATCAGAGGTCACCCTGCTTCAAATTCAATGACGGTGGTAGCCTGGGTCTTGCTCGCGTCTGGGGTCGGTATTCAGGCGCAGGAGGTCTCTTCTGTGGACACGCGAGAACAACTGGTCCTGGCCAATCGGATCCTGGCCATGGAAGGGCTGGTGGGCCCCTATGGCCACGTCAGCCTTCGGGTGGGCGATGGAACGAGATTTCGAATTGCCGATCATCGTTCTCCCGATCAAGTTGTCGTCGACCATATCGTGGAAGTCAACCTGGATATTACCCCGGAGGAGGCGAAGGCTCGAAATCTTTATCGCGAAGTCTTCATTCACGCTTCCATCTATCGTGAACTTCCAGACGTGAAGGCCGTGGTTCACACCCATGCTCCCAATGCGGTGGCTCTGGGAACATTGAGGGTGCCGGACAACAAGATCTTGCCCACCACCAATCCAGGCGCCAACCTGGGTAATTTTATTCCCGTGTTTCCGACCGTGGGATTGATCGGGTCTCCCGAGAAGGGACTTCAGGTGGCTCAAACCCTGCAGGGGCAAAATGGTCTACTCCTGCGTGGCCACGGTACGGTTGTGGTCGGGAACAACCTGGAGCAGGCCGTTCTGAGAACGATTTACCTGGAGTTTGAGGCTCGCTCCCAGATGACAGCTCGGGCTGCGGGTGAGCCGATTCCTTACCAGGCCGATGAGTCCGACCTGTTCAAGCGCACCGTCGCCATAGAACACGCCTGGCACTTCTACGTGGATAAGCTCAACAGCCTCGGACTGACTCCCTAGTGGTGCGGTCCATGGGTGGCACCTAAAACCTGGAACGTGGAACGTGGAACATGGAACGCGCTGGTCGAAGACCAGCGCCTCTCCCCCTCACACCTTCAACCGGCTTTGGACCATGATGCAGGCATTGGCCAGGTAATTGAAATGGCGTTCCTGAAGAAAGGTGAGATTGGCGGCGCTTTCGGTGCCGGGCTGCAACCAAACATTCATCAAACCCAATTCCAGGCAGTGCTGCAGAACTTGAAGGGTCGCCTCCGGAGGGACCACGATGTTGACCACCGTGGGTGGCGTCGGAATATCCGCCAGGCTGCTGAAGGCTGTATCTCCGTCAACCGTTTCCCGATTGCGATTCACCGGGAAAATGGTAAACCCCTTGCGTTTGAGATCTCGATAGATAACGTAGCCGTATTTGGCAGGATTGTCGGTGGCTCCGACGATGGCCAGGCTGGTGTCCGGCTTTTCTAACAACCCCAGAATATCTTCCATACAACCATCTTAAGTGTAGTGCTTTCCTCGCCTCCCTGCCACCCCGGAGTGGCCATTTAATCGGAGAGTCCTTTCGGGTTGACGAGTTCTCGTCAATCCCGGTTGAACAAAACGACATTCTTGCGTTAAGCTGTCGCGTTCCTGAAATTGGGCAGTGAAGAGTAAAAGGTAAACTCAAGAAAGGTTTGTGCGTATGATTTCCCCCTACGGCGACAAGTTGGTTGACTTATTAATTCCAGTCGAGCAGCAGTCCGAGGTTGTAGCCAAGGCGAGTACTTTGGCTTCGATTCAAATCTCGGACCGGTCGGTCTGTGACCTGGAATTGCTTGCAACGGGTGCCTTTTCTCCACTGGACCGTTTCATGGGTGAAGAGGACCATCGGAGGGTTCTGGAGGAGATGCGGCTTGCCGATGGGCACATCTTTCCGATTCCCATCACGCTCCCGGTGAGTCGTGATTCTCAGATCAAACTGGATCAACCGATTGCCCTACGCAACAGCAGAAATGAACTTCTGGCCATCATGACCGTGGAAGAGATCTATGAGTGGGATCTCGCTCAGGAAGCCGAGGCGGTCTTCCGCACCCAGGACGTCCGGCACTCGCTGGTAGCAGAAATGCACAGGTGGGGAGAGTTGAACATCTCGGGATCGATCCAGATGATGTGGCTTCCTCTCCACTATGACTATCAGGACATTCGGCTCACGCCTGCCCAGACTCGCGAGAAGCTGGTAGATATCGGGTGTGAGAATGTGGTGGCTTTTCAGACTCGAAATCCCCTGCACCGTGTCCATGAAGAATTGACCAAGCGGGCCTCCGCAGATAAAAATGCCACCTTGCTGCTGCACCCAGTCGTCGGTATGACCAAACCGGGAGATGTGGATCACTACACCCGGGTGCGGACCTACAAGGTGCTTGCCAACCGCTATTTTGATCCAGGTAAGGTCTTGTTGTCGTTATTGCCCCTTGCCATGCGCATGGCCGGACCCCGAGAGGCCCTGTGGCATGCTCTGATTCGCCGCAATTTTGGAGCTGACTTCCTGATTGTGGGCCGAGATCATGCCAGTCCCGGCAAGGATTCCACGGGCCAGCCCTTTTACGGTCCTTATGATGCGCAGGAATTGGTCGAGCAGTTCTCCGAGGAACTCGGCGTTGGGTTGGTGCCGTTTCGTGAATTTGTCTACCTACCGGATGAGGATCGCTACGAGGAAGTATCCAAAGTGCCCGAAGGCACCCGCACCGCTTCCCTGTCCGGTACTCAAGTGCGCGAAGAGTATCTCAACCAGGGCAAGAGGATTCCCGACTGGTTCACCCGCCCGGAGGTGGCCGAGATCCTTTCGGAAACTCATCCTCCGCGGCACCGCCAGGGGATGTGCATCTGGTTTACGGGTTTGAGCGGAGCCGGCAAGTCGACCACGGCTGAAGTCCTCCTGTCTCTTTTGTCCGAGCATGGCCGGCAGGTGACGATTCTGGACGGAGATGTCGTCCGGACTCACCTCTCCAAAGGGCTGGGCTTCAGCAAGGAAGATCGCGATACCAATATCCGCCGGATCGGATACGTGGCCTCGGAGATCGTGCGCCACGGAGGAACCGTGATTTGTGCAGCCGTGAGCCCCTACCGGGCAACGCGAAACGAAGTGCGCAGCATGGTGAGAGATTCTCATTTCGTGGAGGTTTTCGTGGATACTCCGCTGGAGGTGTGTGAGAGCAGGGATGTCAAGGGGATGTATCAAAAAGCCCGCCGTGGAGAGATCAAGGGTTTTACTGGAATCGATGACCCCTATGAGGCGCCGGAGAACCCTGAGATCACTCTGGACACAGTCGTTCAGACCCCTGAAAAGAACGCCAATATCATCATTGAGCAGCTGAGAGAACTGGGTTTTCTGCGTTCCGACACTTAGCCCGCATTTCTCACACCCCCTCTACTGCATCGGCGCAATGATCCACCCTGACTGTGTTGCACTCCTTCGGCTTCCTCAACGTGCCGTACAGTACGTTTGCAGGGGCCTCGGTCGTGCGCCTTGTCAGGCCGGCCCTTTCTTCGCTTCGCTCAGATGAAGGCGGCGCCGCTTCGTGACGAGAAGGTGTGAGAAATGCGGGCTCTAGTCCGAATTCCTGCCGGATTCGAGTGTTATGATGCGGGCTAAGGATCGGACGTGGACATGACATCTCTTGACTCCTACCCAGACCCAAGAGCGGGTTCATGGGAGCAAAGAACAACAGTCATCTTCTGGGTGACTCTCATGATCATCATGGCTTTTGGCGTCGCTTTGCGTCTGTGGATGCTCGACTCTCAGCTGCTTGTCGATGATGAGTGGCACGGGGTGAATTTTGTCAGTGGGCGATCTCTGGCCTACGTTTTCACTCACCACGGGCAGGGCGCTAACTCGATCCCCATGAATGTGTGGCGATGGGTACTCCTTCACAGTGTGGGCTGGTCCGAAACTTGGCTTCGTCTCCCGTCCATTATCGCAGGCATCGCGTCGATGATCCTTTTCCCGCTTCTGGTCAAAACGGTATTCGACCGTAGTCAGACTCTGACCTTTGCCTTTCTTCTGACCCTGTCGCCATGCCTCATCTTCTACAGTCGAATGAGTCGTCCCTACGCCATGGTGGCGTTTCTGGGTTTCACTTCACTGGTCTCTTTCTACGTCTGGATTGTGGGGGCACGCAGGCGTGGTGCAGTGATCTACTGTGTGACGGGCGCACTGGCTGTGTGGTTTCACCCGTATGCCCTCATCATCGTGACCGTTGCGCCTGTGGCCGCACTTGGCCTGAAATGGCTTTCCGAGCGTTGGGGTGTTGGGACGGAGGTTGACCGGTGGCCGCGAACAGTCCACATCATTCTGGTGGGCGCCATGGCAATGCTGTCTGCTGCTGCACTCCTGCTGCCCGCCCACCTCAACCGTTTGTGGTGGATGGAGGTGGACGCAGGAGAGCAATTAACTTGGGCGACGATTACGAGGTACGCGTCCCTTCTGTCGGGAACGAGCAATCTGCCGCTAATCCTGGCTTTTGTTTTCTTTGTGGGTACGGGGATGTGTTTTCTTTCCCGCAGAAAGCCGTTGCTGTGTGTTCTGTCGGGAGCGTCCGCGTGCGTGTATGCATTGACCTTAAGTTTGCACGGAGTGCAGGTGGGGATCCAGGTTGCGCGCTACACCATTGTCATGGTTCCGCTGTGGATTGCGATAGCTTCGTACGGCATATGGGAGGGGATGAGAGCGGTGGTTCCGCGATTGAAAGTGCCGGGATTTTGGACTCCTGTGGTGATTGGGTGTGGTCTGTTGCTACTGGTGGTCAACTCACCTCTTTTCCAGATTTTTCGGCATCCCAATAATTTCACCAATCACTCGGCATTTCAGGAATCCTATGCGCCCCTCACCTGGGAGAAGTCCAGGGAGCGCGGTGCTGCACCGGGGTTTGCGATAGAAAAAAGCCAAGTTTCGCCATTCTACCTGCAGCTGGCTGGAGAGAATGAAGTGGACGCCATCATCGAATATCCCATTCAGATTGGCGATCACTACAACCTCCATTTCTACTTCCAGCATTTTCACCAGAAACGTGTGGTGGGTGGGTACATTACAACGGCAGTTCTGAATAGGGAAGGTGATGTGCAGGTTAATCCGGGCCTTGTGCCCGTCGATCTTGTATTCAGCCGTTTATCCCCGGGCGAGTTGAAGAAAATCCATTTCCGAAATCTGGTCGACGTACTGGATTTGGCCACGGTTCGGGCGGGCGGCGCGACTTATATCGTCTTTCATCGCCATATTCTCCAGGAACTCTTTCCGGAGATGTGGGGCGGACAACCGGATCCGTTTTCTCCAATTGTGGGTCAGCTGGTCACATGGTATGAGACAGCGGCGGGGCCCCCAGTGTATGAAGACGAGCACATTGTGGTTTACGAAACTCGGATGATTCGGGGAAACTTGATGAAGTAGGTGGTGACCATGAGGATGATAGTGATGAAGAAGAAATGGGGTGGATGGTCGAGATGATGGCCTGGACAACGAGATAGAAGGCGTAGTGGACTGGGGGGGCTTGCAAAGGGTTTGTGGGACGGCCGAGACTCTGCTAACATCGTCCTTGAACCGGTTATTTAAATAAAACTGAGGCCCAAGGAGACCGCACAATGGCTCAAGCAACTTTCGTCGTATTGCTACGGTGGACCAAACAGGGCGTTGAACATGTCAAGGAGAGCCCTGCTCGATACCAGGAGTTCAAGAAGTTTGTAGCGGCCGCAGGGGGTGAGGTGATCAGTTTTCACATGACTCTGGGCGCATACGATCTGGTGACCGTCCTTGAAGTTCCCGATGACGAAACGGGCGCCCGGATCACGCTGGCCGTTAGATCTCTGGGCAATGTTCATGTCGAGACCTTGAGGGCTTTCAGAGAAGAAGAGTATCGCAGTATCCTCGACAGTCTACCCTCCTGAGTTCTTCCGAACCCCATCGATCGGATCCGGTCTGTAAAGGGGTTTTGAGGTTTGGTGAGCTTTTTCCCAGGGCAAGGATTAGCGGAACAAACCGTTGTTGGCCCCTCCAGACTGGAATCATTCAGAGTCCTGCCTAGCGATTGACCTCTTGATCCAGAGCCTCGTTCAGCTTCTGGGTGATGGGCCCGACGGTGCCGGTTCCGATGGTCTTTCCATCCACCTCCACGACCCCCAGCACGGCCATCGTCGTACTGGTCAGGAAAACCTCCTCTGCCTGCAGCATATCTGCGATTCGCACAGTGGTTTCAGTGGCTGGAATGTCCAGGGCACGTGCA
This sequence comes from Acidobacteriota bacterium, assembly GCA_036445815.1. GTDB lineage: Bacteria > Acidobacteriota > UBA6911 > RPQK01 > JADFOI01 > JAPYTY01. Next base: position 9,184 of record JAZFRU010000218.1, read on the forward strand.
CACTGCAGAACCACTTCACGGGTAATGCCGCTCAGGATTTTGCCGCTTTTTTCAGGGGTGCGGAGTTGCCTGTCATGCACCACGAATAAATTGGAGGCCGCGCCTTCGTAGACGATGCCTTCCTCGGTCATCCAGATGGCTTCGAATGCACCTGCTTCGACCGCTTTCTGTCGAGCCAGCACATTGGGCAATAGGGCGATCGATTTGATGTCGCATCGGCTCCAACGAATCTCCTCTGCAGTAATCACCGAGATTCCCTTTTTACGAATATCTTCGGGAACCGGGTGCAGGGTCCGGAAGGTGACCACAAGGTTGGATTCGATCTGGGTCGGGAAAGCGTGAACCCGGGGAGCGGTGCCCCGGGTCACCTGGACGTAGACCTGGGCTTCCTGAATGCCACTTTTCTCCAGGCCTGTCTCAATGATGGTTGTCAACTCGCTTTGATCGATGGGGAGAGCCAGCTGGATGGCGTTGGCACTGTTTGAAAGCCTCACCAGGTGCTCTTCCAATCTGAAGGCTCGGCCGCGGTAAATGGCGATGACTTCGTAGACTCCATCTGCAAAGACGAAACCTCTGTCGGTGACGGATACCTTGGCCTCACTGAGGGAAACGAATTGTCCCTCAATATAGGCTAACTCTTTCATGAGTCGATCTCCTTAAACAGGATATTATGAGTTGTCTTGAACATCATTTTAGGTGCATGCACCACTGTCTGGGCCAGGTGAAGACGCCTCCGCTTGGTGATGTGAAACTAGGGAGACTCCGGACCAGAGATTTCAGTTTCCCGTCTCTGATCCTTGAATTCGAAACTGCAGCCACGGCAGAACACCCGGACGATTTCCAGCTGTTTGCCCGTTTCAGGGTCCACAGGTGTCACGACCGTTTCTTCTTCGATGAACCCTTCGGGCCAGTCATCACAGTTGGGGCACCACAATTCATCAATCATGGTTGCAGTCGGGCCATTCTGATGGGGCGTTCCATCCAACGATATTCTCACACATGAGAATGAGAGGCCAGCCGTCCTGATCGGAATCTATCCAATCATGGAACTCACGACAGACGATGATCCTAATCGATCCTGGAATCCCTTGGAACCTGAAAAAAAGAGGAGAATAGCACTGAAAATCAAGGGTGTTCAAGGTGATTTGATTCAGGTGAGTTGATCAACAGGATGAAACGCCGACTCTACAGGAATTCTTGTGGCCACGGTTTCGGTCACTATGGGTCAAGGAAGTCCGTAGGAACCAACAGAGTTCGCTTTATAATAGGTCCGTCATAAGGGTGTCGGCCTCGTAATGGTTAGGAGAATGTGTTGTTGTGAGGATAAGAACAAAGATTTGTCTTTTGGCGTTTGGGCTGCTTGTGGGACCCGGACTGTCCATGCTTCAGGGGGCCGATGGGAAACGGACCATGTCGGCCGTCTATATTGAGACGGAACTGGTTCTGGATGGGAGACTGGATGAGCCGGCCTGGAAACTGGCCCAACCTGCCGATGACTTTATCCAGCAGGATCCGCTGATGGGGGCTCCCGCGACCGAACATACCGAAGTTCGGCTTCTTTACGACAATGACAACCTTTACGTCGGGGTCTATTGTTTCGATTCAGCCGGTGAGGCTGGGTTGGTCGTCAACGACTTGTCGAGAGACTATGGGTCTTTTCAAAGCGACCATTTCGGTGTGGCCCTGGACACGTTTGATGACGACCGTAATGGTTTTTTCTTCAGCACCAATCCAAAGGGAGCCAAGCGTGATGGCCAGTTCGGTGGGGATGGCGCCAACTCCAACTTTGATTGGGACGGCATCTGGTATGTGAAGACCATGACTTCAGAATCGGGCTGGCAGGTGGAAATGGCCATTCCCTTCAAGACTCTGCGATTCCGAGAGTTGAAGGATCAGGTTTGGGGAGTGAACTTCGTACGCCACATCCGCCGCAAGAACGAAATCGATCACTGGTCTCCCGTTGCTCGCCCCTATCGAGTCGGACGTGTCTCATTGGCCGGTATCCTGGAAGGCGTCGGAGGGGTGCGCCAGGGGCGAAACCTCTACCTGAAGCCCTATGTTTCGGTCCCCATCGTGCGTCGCCTGGACGACGATGTCGACTTTCAACCGGAAATCGGAATGGACGCCAAGTACGGAGTGACTCCGGGCGTGACTCTCGATCTGACATTCAATACCGACTTTGCCCAGGTGGAGGCCGATGAGCAGCAGATCAACTTGACCCGTTTCCCCCTGTTTTTCCCTGAGAAGCGGGAGTTTTTTCTGGAGAACTCCGCCATCTTTCAAGTCAAGAGGGTGGGGCGTGGGTTCCGATCTGGAGATCGCGATCTGATCGCCTTCTTCAGTCGACGCATAGGTTTGTCTGAAGGGAATGTGGTCCCTATCCTGGGTGGAACCCGATTAACCGGAAGGGCCGGGAAGTACCGGCTGGGATTTCTTTCCATGCAGACCGATGAATTCGAATCGGTTCCGTCGACCAACTTCTCGGTGGCCAGGGTCCGGCGTGACGTTCTGCATAATTCCGATCTGGGAGGGATTTTCGTCAACAAGGTTGGAGGTGGGGGGCACTACAATCGAACGTATGGAGTGGACGGTAATTTTCAATTCTTTCGGTATTTGGAGGCAACGGCCTTTCTCTTGAAAACCGATACCCAGGGATTGGAGGGGAAGTCCAAGGCCTTGCACACCTTTGTGGGGTGGGTCGATCCCTTCTACGATGTGCAGGCGGAATATCTTTCGATCGAGGACAACTTCAACCCCGAAGTGGGTTTCGTCCCGCGGGTCGGAATTCGGAAGAGTCGGGGGGAATTGGGCATCAAGCCCAGGCCGGGAGAGAGCATTCCCTGGATCCGAGAACTCAGGCCCTCTGTGGGGGTTGAGTATATTTCCAACCAGGAGAACGTGTTTCAAAGTCGGGACTTTGACCAGACGGTTTCTTTTGACCTGCACGATGGTGGCCGTGGCTGGGTGACCCATCGCTTCCGGTTTGAACGACTGGAGGAGCCTTTCTTTATCCGGCCCGGCCAGGCGATCGAGGCAGGAGATTACTGGTTCAGAGAAATCACCACGAGCTTCACCAGTGATCAGAGCCGCCTGTTCAGCGGTAATTTTTTTCTCAGAAGCGGGGAATTCTTCGATGGGAACAAGTACTCTCTGACCACAGGAGTTCTGGTTCAGCCCGGCTACCAATTCGGAGCCAACCTATCCTGGACCCACGACAACGTCGATCTTCCTTCTGGAGAGTTTGCTACCGATCTGGTCAGGGCGAAGCTGAGCTACTCCTTCAGTACCCGGATATTTCTCAATGCTCTCATTCAGTACAACAGTACCTTCCAGGAGATTTCCAGCAACATCCGCTTCAATTTCATCTACCGGCCGTTGAATGATCTTTTCGTGGTCTACAATGAAAGGAGGGCGACCACTGGAACCGTCCGGGAGCGAGCCCTTATCGCCAAGTTGACCTACGTTTTTGATTTTTAGGCCCGCTTACCGGGTTCGGACCGGCAAGTGGATTCTGAGGTGTCGAGTCCCCTTTTGAGCAGTTGGAGCAAACGAGTTTCGGATGGAGTGGTTTTACCTGGTATCGCCCGGTTTGGGTTCTCTGAGGTCACTGATCGTCCCGGAGAAACCCAGGATCTGGCCTTGACGGTCCTGAATAGGGGAACTTGTGATGGACACCTTGATTTTTTCCCCTGTCTTGCTCACCACCACCGTTTCAGGAGCATTGACTCGTTCTCCGCTGGACAGCCTGGCATGGATTGAGTCGAATCGCTTTGCGTCTGGATGAATCAGTGAAATGCGTTGTCCGATTACCTCGGCGGCCGGGTACCCGAGGAGCTTCTCTGACGCGGGATTCCAACTGGTGATCGTTCCATCCAGCGCCACGCTCATGATGGCATCGTCAGAAGATTCCACAATAGAGGCGAGAAAGGCCTGGCTGGCCTCTGTTTCTTTGCGCTCGGTGATGTCACGAGAGATTCCTTCAAGTGCGATCACAACACCTTTGTCGTCATGGATGGGGATGTGCACTCTTTCCGTCCATTTCCATCGGCCGTCTTTGTGTCGAATCCTGCGAACCACAAGCTGATGGAACTGGTGATCACCTTCCCGGGTTTCTTCGTGTTCTTTACTGTCATCCGGGTGACTGATCTTCACGAACAACTCAGGGTCGGCGTAGTACTCCTCCGGTGTGTACCCTGTGATGTCGGTGACCGCGGGACTGATGTATTCAAAGCCGCGGGTAGGGAGAATACGATAACGATAGATGGTGTCTTTTGCGTTTTCAACCAGCTCTCGGAAACGAGCTTCTGTGCCTTTCAGGTCTTGCTCAATGTTCTTCCTTTGATTCTCGCTCTCGGTCAGTTCCTTCTGGACCAGCTCAATCTCAACCTTGTGGAGCGCTTCGAAGACATAGCGTTCGACCAGTGAGTTCCTTCGTTTGACCTTCCCTGAGGCATAGCGGAAGAGAGTGGTGTTGGACGGGCCTTCTTTTCCCATCACTCGATGAAACTCGCGGCACATGGCCTCCCAACTCCAGGAGGTTTTCTCTTTGAGGGCAAGCAGCTGTTCTGAGATGGATTCTTGGGAGTCGTTCATCTGGGTTATGTGAAAATATTCTATCACACCAGCATTCAAACGGAATTGAGTTTACCAACCCGAACCGACTGGAAGCTTGCGGAAGTTGAAAAAACTATCACCTTGCAACCTGTATTAACCGAATAAGGTGTGAGCCCCGTCACAGACTTGACCGTATCGGAGATTCCATAATGGTACGAGGAGCAAGAGTAGGATCATGTCACGATTTACCATTTTCTCGACCAGGCTTTTCCACGGGAACTCTGAGCAAGGAGATCCCTGGTTGATCGCACAACTGGAAAAGAATGCTGCGTCGTTACAGCAGAAACGGGCAACTCTTTATCAGGGCCCGAAGATCGTGTCCAAAGCCAGTCCAGACAGGGCTCCAGAGACCTTGAACAGTATGGAAACAGAGTAAGGAAACCCGCGGGCAGGGGAGCGAACTAGTCGGAGAAAAAGTCCCAGCTTCCTTCTCCGAGTTTCAGAAAATAAAGCCCGAAGCCTCGCAGCACGGGTGAGGTGCCGCTATGAACAACCCTGGAAGGGAGTTGTATGCGGAGGCCAAGTTCGTTCTCATAAAAGAAAACCCCACAGGAGCCCCTCGGTGGAGGCTTATCTGTCATCACAAAAGCTCCGTCGACTGACAGATTTCTGACAGTCCCTGGGAAAGCCCCCTGGGGACAGCAAAACTTACAACGATGGATAGCCGGATAACGCCCGGAAACTCGTTTTTCTGATCGCGTTGTTGAGGGAGTAGTCATGGCAAACCGTGGGGCCTCAAATTATTTTCAGGCAGGGAGGACTCGGAAGTGTTTCTCCATTCGAGCCCAGAACTGCTGCTTGAGTCGGGCTGGGCCCCGGGTCTGTTGGAGCCGAACCTCCTCCCCCCTCGCCTTCACGCCGGACAGCTCCTGACGCATCTCGTCAAGATCTACCTTCAAAGAGGCTATCAAGAGTTCCTGGGAAGCCAGGCGTTCGTCCAGATCGCTTTGTTTCCTTGAAATCATTGTCGGCTCACGATGATGCTCATTCTTGTAGACCTGCTGAACTTCCATGCCTTTATTGTAGAGTCGGGCGGGTCTGGTTTTAGTGATTGTGGTCACCAAACAAGAAAAAATGTTCCCCTTTGTTGAAACTTCTCGTTTTTTCCGACCAGTCCCGGCGCACGAAAATAGTAAGGTAGACCAGGAGTATCGGAATCCCCATCAACCCCCATATCCACGGGTTGTTTCCCTCGAATGGAGAGGTCGACACGTGGGGTCTCAGTGCGAATGTCCTTGATACGCCATGGAGAAAGGGTGCCGTGGGGGGCAGCCGCCTTCACCTGAGCGGAGCGAAGTCGCCTTCATCTGAGCGGAGCGAAGAACCGAACTGCCGACACGCGGATTTTCAGTTCGGAGACAGCACTTCACCCAAACTTACCAAATCATAAAAAAAGCATGTTAGACGGGTTTCAGGACAGGTCGGATTACCAAGATTTACCAACAATTACCATCTCAACCGGAAACAAATCGGAAACATCTTCAGGTTCATGCTCATTATGTTTTCGTTATGGAAAATCACCCCATTTTCACGACAAAGGGTGGCTTGAACTTGATGGTGGATGGGAGGCTGACGTGGAGGAGGGTTGCTGAATGAGTCTCCCCGTAGCGGTTGTCCCTTCCAAGTGATACTCTCCCTAGAACAATTCCCATCAAAGGAGGTCATCCATGAGATCCCGTATCACTGTCTTTGTTTTCGTTTCCTTCATCCTAACCGTTGCGTCCTGCACACCAACTGGAGAGGGGCCTGTGGCTGAAGTAGATACAACCGAAGCCGATGTGGAGGCGATCAATCAACTGCCTGCAAACTACGCCGCCGCAGAGAACGCTGGAGACCTGGACGGTGTTGTGGCCGTCTTTACCGACGACGCAATAAGAATGCCACCGAATGCGCCAGCACTCATTGGAAAAGAGTCAATCCGGTCCTGGATGCAGGCTACCTTCGACGAGAACACCCATCAGCTTTACAATCCATTGGAAGAGGTTCAGGTGAGCGGTGACTTGGCGTTTGGGCGGGGCACCTACACTACCACCATGACCCCGAAGGCTGGTGGTGAGCCGATCCAAGACGAGGGCAAATACCTCGTGATTTTTCAAAAGCAACCCGATGGTTCCTGGAAGGCTATCCGCGACACCTGGAATAGTGACAACCCACCTCCAGGGCGTTGATCAAGTGCCTAGTAGACCTGGCAAAGCGATCAAACCTCCACACCAGCGCCACATCAAACCTGCGCTTTTTTGCATCATTCATCAACTGGTTCAAGGCTGGCCTGGAGTCCGTGGTGCCACTGATACCCTCATCGACATACTCCTTGAAAAGCTCCAGCCTCGTTCTGAGACATACCTTCTCAGATCCAATAGCTGGCTATCTGTGGATTGATCTGTGGTGGAAACTCTGCAATACAGGGCTATTCTGGGTGTAGAATTACGATTAGCCATTGCAACCTCCCTATACGGTTGTGTTGGTTAGGGTCTGTTGGGTG
>JAZFRU010000219.1:0-5065 GCA_036445815.1 Acidobacteriota bacterium
ATGGTTCGGTCAAGAAGGTCCTGGTCGCAGAAAATAAAGACGATAAAGCCCTCGAGTCGGCCTCTTTCCTGGGGCAGTTCGAAGGGAAGGGACTCTCGGACAGCTGGGATCCGGCCAAGGATTTCAAGCTGGCTGGAGACCCTGCCAGTGCCCAGGCCCTGATCAGGGCAGTCTATCGGGGTATGCATCTCTTTCAGGCCTTCATGAGTTAGGCCTGATCATTCTTCACAAACTTGCCAAGCTCTGGTTTGACAGCGTATAAAAGGAGCTGAAAGTTCGCGCCGGGTTAGTTGAGGCCACACTGAGATGCTCAATTCCATCATTCGATTCTCTCTCCAAAATCGCACCCTGGTGGTAGCGATGTCGGCCTTCCTGGTCGTCTACGGAAGCTACGTCATCGTCAACCTTCCCGTTGATGTCCTCCCTGACATCAATCGGCCCATGGTCACGATTTTGACCGAGTCGTCCGGCCTGGCCCCGGAAGAGGTGGAGCGGCTGGTGACCTTTCCTCTGGAAACCCTGCTCAATGGTGCTTCCAATGTGGAGCGGGTGCGCTCAGTCTCGGGACCCGGACTTTCCGTGATTTACGTTGAGTTTGGCTGGGAGACGGATATCTACATCGCTCGCCAGATCGTCAATGAAAGGCTGCAGCTGGGGGTGGGTCAGCTGCCTCCTGAAACGGTACCGGTCATGGGGCCGATCAGTTCAATCATGGGCGGAATTCATCTGATCAGCCTGCGGGCCGAAGCGGGTGAGATTTCCGATCTGGACCTCAGGACGCTGGCCGATTGGACGATTCGGCCTCGCCTCCTGGCCATTCCGGGTGTGGCCCAGGTGGTCAACATGGGCGGGGGTGTCAAGCAGTACCAGGTCCTGGTCAATCCTCAGAGAATGCGGGATCTATCCGTCAGCCTGGCCGAAGTCGAACAGGCCATCACTCTCTCCAATTCCAGCACGACGGGAGGGTTTCTGAACCGATCGGGTCAGGAGTTTCTGATTCGAAACATTGGGCGTATTCAAACCCTCGACGACCTTCGGGACACCGTGGTGGGCCTGCGTGGATCCGTTCCGGTCTACCTCAAGGACATTGCCCGGGTGGAGTTTGGACCTCAGGTGAAGCGCGGAGAATCGGCCTACAATGGGCAGCATTCCGTGATCATGCAGATCACCAAACAGCCGGGTGCCAATACGCTGGAGTTGACCGAGCTGGTCGAGGATGCACTGGATGAAATTCGCTCCGGCCTTCCGGAGGGCGTGGTGGTGGATCCGGCCGTCTTTCGCCAGGCCGACTTTATTTCAACCGCGATCGGCAATGTGGTTGAGGCACTGCGAGATGCCTCGATTCTGGTCGTCATCGTACTGTTTTTGTTTTTGCTCAATTTTCGAACCACCGCCATCACTCTGACCGCCATTCCCATGTCGTTCCTGATCACGGCCGTCATGATGAAAATATTTGGCATCAGCATCAATACCATGATGTTGGGCGGACTGGCCATCGCCATCGGCGAGCTGGTGGATGATGCCATCGTGGATGTGGAGAATGTCTTTCGCCGGCTGCGGGAGAATCGCCACAGCTCCCAACCTTTGCCGGCCTTGACGGTCGTATTTCGGGCCTCCAGCGAGATCCGAAACTCGATCGTTTTCGCCACCCTCATTGTCATTCTGGTCTTCTTGCCCCTTTTCTTCCTGGGGGGAGTTGAAGGCCGACTCTTTGCTCCCCTGGGAGTCGCCTACGTCGTTTCGATTCTGGCTTCGCTGCTGGTCTCCCTGACCCTCACTCCCGTGTTGTGTCACTATCTTCTCTCTCGCTCCTCGCTCCTGGAGCGCGAGCAAGACGGGTGGCTGGTGCGGCAGCTCAAGTGGGTGCAGACCCGATTGCTGGATGTCACCCTGGAGCATCCCGGCAAGGTGATGCTGGCAGCGGCCGTGTTGGTTGCTTTTTCCATCTCGCTTGTCTTTTCACCCCAGATGGGGCGAGCCTTTCTTCCCGGCTTCAACGAAGGAAGCTTCACGATTAACGTATTGGCTGAGCCGGGTACCTCTCTGCCCCGCTCCGATGAAATCGGGATTCGAGCCGAGAGGTTGCTCCTGGAGGTGCCCGAGGTGCTGTCCACGGGCCGTCGAACCGGTAGAGCCGAGCTGGACGAGCATGCCGAAGGAGTCCACTACTCGGAAATTGACGTCACCCTCAGTGAAGGTCGTCCCAAGGAGGAAATAGAGGCCCATATTCGCGAACAACTGGACCAGATCCCCAACGTGGACGTGAATGTCGGTCAGCCTATTTCTCACCGCATCGATCACCTCCTCTCCGGGACCTTTGCCCAGATTGCCGTCAAGATCTTTGGCGAGGATTTAACGGTTTTGCGTTCTTTGGCGGAGGATGTGGAGCAGGTGATGTCCAACACGCCTGGGGTGGCGGATCTCTATATCGAACAGCAGGTACCGATTCCTCAGGTTCGCATTCAAGTCAATCGTACGGCGGCCGCCCGTTACGGTCTGGGAGTTGGCGAGATCACCGAGGCCCTGGAAACGGCACTCAATGGGAGAAACATTACTCAGGTTCTCGAGGAGCAGCGCAGCTTCGACGTGTTTGTGCGGCTGGATCATTTTTGGCGAGACAATCTGGAGTTTCTGGATGATCTACTGATTGATCTCCCCGCCGGTGGGAAGATGCCTTTGGCGCAGCTGGCCTCCATCGAAATGAACACCGGACCCAATCAGATTCTGAGGGAGAATGGGCTCCGGCGCATGGTGGTGCAGTGCAATGTGGCAGGTCGTGATCTGGGAAGCACGGTGGAGGAGATCCGTGACAAGGTTAATGCCCAGGTGGAATTCCCGGAGGGCTACTTCATCAGCTACGGGGGGCAGTTTGAGAGTCAGACCGAGGCCACTCGAGTGATCTTGTTGTTATCGATTGTCTCGGTTTTAGCCATTTTTGTTTTGCTCTATTCTCACTTCAAACGGGCCAGTCTCGCTCTCCAGATCATGCTGACGCTGCCACTGAGTTTCATCGGAGCCGTGGCGGCTATTTTCATGACCGATCGGATCCTGTCGGTGGCGTCGCTGGTGGGTTTCATCACTTTGCTGGGGATTGCGGCCCGAAATGGAATCATGATGATCTCTCACTATCTGCACCTGATGCAGTACGAGGGAGAAAGCTTCAACAAGAAGATGATCATCCGCGGGACTCTGGAGCGATTGGTTCCGGTCACGATGACGGTTTTGACGACGGCACTGGGTCTGCTGCCTTTGGCCCTGGCTCAAGGAGAGCCTGGGAAGGAAATACTGTTTCCGGTGGCGGTAGTCATTCTGGGAGGTCTGATCAGTTCCACCCTGTTGAATATGGTGGTTCTCCCCTCGATTTTCTACAAATTCGGCCGATCAGCCGCTGAGTATGGACTCACGAATGAATTGGCGGACGAGGAGATCACATTGGAGAAAGCTGCGGGGCCGAATGCCCTGACGCCTGACGCTGGCGCCTGAACCCTGGCGCTGGTCTTCGACCAGCGCGTTTCACGTCCCAGGTTCCACGTTCCACTGAAAAGAAGTGTAGGGGCGCACTGGGAGCCGTCTCGCTGTCGCTCGACCGCGTTTCACGTTCCACGTTCCACGAAAGAGAATGTGGCGTGCGCCCGCCGGATTCGGCGCGCTGAGGCGCCTCCCACATTCCGCCCCCTCCCCAGAACGTCAGCGCCTCGAGAACACAATCCCTGGTCAAGCCGGTCAGCCGGTCAGCCTTGTTTCTTCAGTGCTGCTGGCCGCGTGAGCCCAGCGATCGGTCCATCATGAGCAGGGCCGCGGGTTGATCACCCACCATGTCCAGTTTGGCCAGGATATCCTTCGCCGTCTTCTCTTCCTCGACCTGCTCCTGGACGAACCACTGCAACTCGACTTCGGTGGCATGGTCCCCTTCTTTTTTTGCCATTTCGTAAAGCTTGTTGATCTCCTTGGTGACGCTCTGTTCGCTCTTGAGAACCTCCTGGAACATCTGTTTGGGAGACCTGAACTTGCTGGGAGGTTTGGCGATCACTTCAAGGACGACCCGTCCCCCCCGGTTGTGGAGGTAATTGAGGAGTTTCATGGAGTGTCCTCGTTCCTCGGAGCTTTGCAATCGCATCCAGTGGGCGAACCCGTCCAGATTGATTTCCTCACAATGGATCGACATGGCCAGATAAAGATAAGAGGAATACAGTTCCCGCTGGATTTGTGCATTGATGGCTTGTTCTAGTTTCTTGCTTGGCATGGTTTTCTCCTCTCAGTGAATAACTCAGCTGTGGGACCTCCTTATTCTAACAGACCGCTGCCTCCTGAACGCGGTTATGTAGCGACTGCTCTGCGAGTTGAATCTGAAAATCTAAAGTAGGGGCGTACGGATCAGGTCGTCTCAAAACCCAGTTATTTCCGATGGTTTGGGTAGGGCATGTCCGGAATGTGGGGCGCGCCTCAGTGCGCCGAATCCGGAGAGCCGCGCATAGAGCGGCCGCTACACTGAGCTTGCCAACTAATCGAAAGACGCCCATCTGTGCTGCTTTCATGTTTTAGGTTTTGAGACAGTCTGGGATGTACGCCCACAAGGCCATCTTGATTCATGGCTTATATTAGGGCGCACGCCGTGCGCCCTTTCATTTCTTTTAGTGGAACGTGGAACCTGGAACGTGGAACGCTGAGAGTTGACCACGGTCAACTCTCAGCTCTTCCCAGCCACCAAAATTCAAAGTCGATGTTCCTCCCGGGCAAGGCCCGTTGGAGGGCTTCAGTGTAAATCGTCTGCTGTTGCCGGTATCTTTCGGGAAGTGGGTCCCTGGCCATGGTGGACTTGTAATCGATGGCTCGGATCACCCCATCTTCTTCCAGAACCAGGTCAATGACCCCATTCCAGGTTTCATGGTTGTGAACCAGATAGAAGGGAAGCTCACGGGCCAGCACGGTCCCGGTTCGTATCCGGTCAAGGTAGGACACCTGGGCGGTGTCCCTCAATTTCCCGGCGTAAAAATCGGAGAGTATCGCGGAGGCCAGTTCGACGACCTCCTGGTCGAGAGGTTCCTTCGTGGTTTCGGAGGCGAGG
>JAZFRU010000220.1:0-15922 GCA_036445815.1 Acidobacteriota bacterium
ATGACTTTTCGGTCATTTTTATGAGAGATGAAACCCAGATCTATGTCGATCCCTCGCTGGATCTCACTCAGGAAATTATCCGCGTTTACGATGAGCGCTATCCCACCTCTTCTCCAGCCGCTTCCGATACTCCTTAGAGAGCGGCCTCGCTACGCTCGGCCGCGTTTCACGTTCCAGGTTCCACGTTCCACAAGATTGGCAGCCTTCGCTTGCTCGCGTTTCAGGTTTAACGCTTAACGATCAAGAAGAGTAGGGGCGCACGGCGTGCGCCCGCGGCACGATCTTGTAGCTTTCGTGAAACCTGAAACGTTTAACGTGAAACGCGCGGGTCGAAGACCTGCACCCGGTTAGCTGGTCAGCCCGCCGAGGTCCCTTCATCGTTCATCACACTTCTCTTGACCCGTTCAGATGATTGGTATACAACCTCCTCACGTGTATAGCCTTCGAAAACTTGCCGAACATGTAGCAGGTCAGGTGAGCGGCGACCCCCAAACTGAAATATTCGGGATTCAACCCTTCGATAGTGCGCAGCCGGGAGACTTGACCCTGGCCAGTGAGCGGAAGTATCGAGAGAATCTGGAAAAGACCCAGGCCTCGGCCGTGATCGTGTCGCCTGACTTTTCATCGACCGGGAAAGCCTTACTTCAAGTCAAAGAACCCAAACTTGCCTTTGCTCGTTTAATGGGACTCTTCTATCAGAAATCCTTCACAGCTTTGGGAGTTTCTCCGCTGGCCCATCTCAGTAAATCCGCACGGGTTTCTCAGGACGTGAGTATTCATCCCTTTGTGTCCGTTGGAGAGGAGACGGTTATTCAGGAAGGAGTGACTCTCCATTCGGGTGTCTCAGTGGGAGACCACTGCGTGGTTGGACGCGGGTGCACCCTCTATCCGAACGTGACGCTGTATGACAATGTGATACTGGGCTGTGGAGCGATCCTACACAGTGGAGCCGTAATCGGAGCCGACGGATTTGGATATGTGTTTGACGGGCAAGAACAGGTCAAAATCCCACAGACGGGACGTGTCGTCATTGGCGACCAGGTGGAAGTTGGAGCCAACAGTTGTATTGATCGGGCTACCTTCGGGGATACCGTGATCGAGAACGGAGTCAAATTAGATAATCATGTTCACATTGGGCACAATTGCAGGGTAGGTGAAAATACCGTGTTTGTTGCGCAGGTAGGGATTTCCGGAAGTGTTCAGATCGGGAAAAGATGTACCTTTGCCGGTCATGCGGGTGCCGTTGACCATGTTAAGATTGGCGATGATGTGACCGTCATGATGAAGACCGCCGTATCCAAGGATATTCCTTCTCGTTCAGTGGTCTCGGGACAGCCTGCCATGGAACATCGGAAATGGCTGAAAGGTGAGGCCCTGAAGCGTCGATTCCCTGAGATATACCGTGAGTTACAGGAATGGATGAGAAAAGACAAGAACGTCGAGTGAGTATTGACTATGAGCGAAACACCTATCTCAACCATTGAAATTGACGAGATTCTGACGCTTTTGCCTCACCGGTATCCCTTTTTGCTGGTGGACCGGGTCATCGAGTACGAGGAGATGAGTCGCATCGTGGGAATCAAGAATGTGACGATTAATGAGCCTTTCTTTCAGGGTCATTTCCCAGGTGTTCCTATTATGCCGGGAGTTCTTATCATTGAGTCCATGGCCCAACTGGGAGGGGTTCTTCTGTTCAAATCCATCCCGGAGCGGGACACCAAGTTGGTCTTCTTTGCCGGAATCGAAAAAGCCCGATTTCGGAGACCGGTTTGTCCCGGGGATCAATTACGTCTTGAGATGCACCTGACCCACAATAAGAAACGATTGGGGAAGTTAAAGGGAGCCGCTTTCGTGGAGGATAAGAGGGTGGCCGAGGCCGAAATCATGTTTTCACTGGTAGACAAACCGGTTCCTGCCGGCAGGCAATAACTCTCATGGGGCCAGGTCAGACTCTCAACATCCATCCCACCGCCATTGTTTCTCCCGATGCCAATATTGATGACGGCGTTCAAGTCGGACCCTATTCAGTCATTGGGAGCGAGGTGACGATTGGAGAAGGCAGTGTTGTTGGCCCCCATGTTGTGATTGAAGGTCCCACCTTGATGGGGAAGCGCAATCACATTGTTGGGCAGTGCGCCATTGGGACGATTCCCCAGGATCTGAAGTTCAAAGGTGAAAGCACCTTGTTGAGAATTGGTGAGGACAACACCATCCGTGAATTCGTGACCATCAATCGAGGAACCTCCGGAGGAGGAGGAGTCACGGCTATTGGAGATGGCAATTTGCTGATGACCGGCGTTCATATTGCCCATGATTGCCAGGTGGGTAATCGGATTATTTTGGCGAATTCAGCGACGCTGGCCGGTCATGTGGAAGTTCAGGATGACTCCACGGTCGGAGCCTTTTCAGGGGTTCATCAAGAATGCCGAGTCGGGATTCATGCCTTCATTGGGGGGTACTCGGTGATTACCCGTGACGCTTTGCCATTCATTAAAACCGTCGGATATCGAAATCAGGCCAGGATTTACGGAATCAATTCTCTGGGTCTGGAGCGTGACAAGTTTTCCTCTCAACGCATCGATTCTCTTGCCCGTGCCTATCGCTGGTTGTTCAAGAAGGGACTGAAGGTTCAAGAGGCGGTTGAGGCGATCGATAAAGAGGGTATTCAGACCGATGATGTCAAAGAACTCATCCAGTTTGTCCAGAGTTCAAGGCGAGGTTTCATCAGAAATGAAAGCCCATCGGTAGAGGAGTAACCGTTGTGGAGGTCCAAAGGCTGGGGTTGATCGCGGGTAATGGTCGATTCCCATTCCTGGTTCTGGAAGAAGCTCTCAAGCGATCAATGACCATCACGGTGGCTGCGATCCGTGAAGAGTCCTCTCCTGAAATTGAGAATTTTGCGAGTCAACCCCAGGTATCGGTTCACTGGATAGGGCTGGGACAGTTGAGTAAGTTGATCCAGATCTTCAAGGGAGCGGGGGTTCAAAAGGCGATCATGGCGGGGCAGGTCAAACACACCCAGATATTTTCTCGCAAGGGTGGGGACTCATCGGGGCGGCGGCTCATCCTTCCGGATCTCAAGATGATGAAGGTGTTTCTGTCGTTGCCGCAGCGCAACACCCAGGCCCTGATCTGTGGAGTCCTTGAAGAACTGGCCAGAGAGGGGATTGAGTTCATCGATTCCACCGTTCTGCTGGGTTCTCTCATGCCGGAGTCCGGGGTGTTGACCAACAGAAAGCCCAACCGCGAGGAGTCAAAAGATATTCAGTATGGACGTCGAATTGCGCGAGAAATTGCCCGTCTCGATCTGGGTCAGACGATCGTGATAAAAGATCGAGCAGTGGTGGCAGTCGAGGCCATGGAAGGTACGGACGAAACGATTCGTCGAGCTTCGGGTCTTGTCGGCGGTGGGCGGCTCACCGTGATCAAGGTCAGCCGGCCCGATCAAGACATGAGATTTGATGTTCCCGTGGTAGGCCTGGATACGCTTCTGGTGCTCAAGGAATGCAGTGTTTCGGCACTTGCGGTTGATGCGGAGAAAACCCTGATACTGGATCGCGAGGAATTCGTCCGGCAAGCAGATCGTCAAAAGATGACGATAGTCGTTCACTGATCCTCCAGGCCAGTCTTCTGCAAATGTAGGTGAATCTGAGAGTTCGCTCGTCATGGCAATTACTGGCCCGCATTTCTCACACCTTCTCGTCACGAAGCGGTGCAAGGGCCGGCCTGACAAGGCGCTCGACCGAGGCCACCGCAAACGTACTGTAAGGTACGTTGAGGAGGTTGACGGAGTGCAACACCGTCAGGACGGAGCATGGTGCCGATGCAGTAGAGAGGGTATGAGAAATGCGGGCTAAGGTGGCGGTGGTGGGTGTAGGAGCGCTGGGCGAGCACCACACCCGGATTTATGCTGAACTGCCTGAGGCAGAATTGGTCTCAGTAGTGGACCTTGACGATAATAGGCTCCGTGCACTATCCCAACGCTATCAATGTGAAGCCTTTCAAAATTTTGAGGATATCTTTGGTTCAGTTCAGGCCGTTAGTCTCGCCGTTCCGACCCAGCAGCACGCTCAAATCGGAGTGGAGTTTCTCAAGCGGGGCGTACACGTTCTGGTTGAGAAGCCTATTGCCTCAACTTTGCAGGAGGCTGATGCCCTGATCCAGGCCCAGAAGGAAGGTGATGCCATCCTCCAGGTCGGGCATTCAGAACGATTTAATCCTGCCTTCCTGGCGATCAGGGAGCGAGTCACCCAGCCCAGATTTTTTGAAGCCCATCGCCTGGGAGTGTTCGTTCCGCGAAGCCTGGACGTGGACGTTGTTCTGGACCTGATGATCCATGATCTGGATCTGATCCTTCACCTGGTTGACAGTCCGATTCGTGAAATTCGTGCTGTGGGGATACCGGTGATTACACCCAAGACGGATATTGCCAATGCACGCCTGGAATTTGAAAATGGATGTGTGGCCAATGTCACTGCCAGTCGAGTTTCTCGTGAAAAAGTTCGGAAATTGCGTTTCTTCCAGCCTCATGAGTATGTTTCTCTGGACTTTTACAAACAAGATGTTGAGATGGTGAGCCTTCGAAATGAGCCGCAGCAGAGGAGCATTGCCGCAGCTAATCCTGAGGTTCTTCCGGAGGAACCTCTCAAACTCGAACTCCAGGCTTTTCTCTCGACTATCAAGGAGGGGCCCTCGCCGTCTCAAGCCTCGGTGATCTGCACCGGGCAGGAGGGGAAATGTGCTCTGGAACTTGCTCTGGAGATCAAGAAGACTATAGAACAAACCAGCAACAGAGCCCTGGCACAACAAAGTGCACCGGGTTCGTAGAGATCGATAGAATAAATTGAGAGAGGGGGCAGGAGTCATTATTCCAACCAGGATTCACAAGGGCCTCACTCCCGCGCTGTGGGTGTTGTTAGGGGGTTGTTGCGTGCTGGTGGCTCTATCCTCATGCGGCGGTAACCAGCGGCGACCTCCGATGATTGCGACTCCGACATCTGGCCCAACATCTGGACCAACATCTGGACCAACCACCCCGACACCAGACCGGGTTCCGGGTCAAGTGAAACGGACTCCGCAGATTCGTGTTCTTCTGAAGGAGAACTTTGGATCGGTTTCAGTTACAGGGGCAGACCTGGCCCCAGTAGTGGTCATCAGGGCTGAAGCAGGGGAAATCCATTTGTCGGATGGGAAGGGACGGAGGTTGGGCAGCGGTTCTGGCTTTCGTTTGCAGCCCGTTCGTGGAAGGTATCTGGAGGTGGATGACGTCCCCTATTATGACGTCATCGATGTATTCATCAATCCGCTTTCGCGATCCGTCGTTGTCAACGAATTGAGCCTGGAAAGGTATTTGAAAGGAGTGGTTCCCAACGAATTGAGTGCCACCGATCGATCTCGTTCCGAAGCCATTAAAACCCAGACCATTGCCGCCCGAACTTTTGCATACTCCAGTCTCAACGAAAATGCCGTTCGCGGTTTTGATGTGTATTCGGATAGCCGCTCGCAGGTCTATCGTGGTATTCGCAGCGAAAAGCCACTGGCCAATCAAATGATCGAGGAGACTCGTGGAATCATTGCAACCTATCGGAATAAACCGATTGTAGCCTTCTATTCCTCGACCTGTGGCGGCCGGACGGAGGATTATCGAGAGATGTTTCAGAGAGGCGCCATTCCCTATCTGCAGGGAGGTGCGGTCTGTCCGGACACCTCAAGCCCCTATCACTCCTGGGATGAGCATATTTCCATCTCCCGGATTCAGGACAGGCTGGACCGGTATGCAGGTGTGGGAAAGCTGGAACGCCTCGAGACGATTCGGAAGAGCCAATGGGGCCGGACCGTGGAAATGCGTTTTGTAGGATCAAAGGATGTCAAGATTCTCAAGGGGCTCCAGATTCGATCGGCTTTGGGCCTGCGCAGTAACTGGATTACCGATTTTGAGGTGAGCCTGGATCGATCCGGTTATATCGTGGAAATCCATGCCCGGGGAAAGGGATGGGGACATGGAGTGGGGTTATGTCAGATTGGGACTGTGGAACTGGCCAGTAGAGGATGGAGTTTCGAGCGGATTCTGAAACACTATTACAAGGGCATCGAAGTGACGCGTCATTGGTAGAGTAACCGGAGTGCAGGGCCAAATATCCAATATCCCATTCCCCAAACCCGAAGGTCTTCTTGTCGCGCTACTGGGCCCGACTGCGACCGGAAAAAGCCGTCTCGCATTGGCAGCGGCAGCGGCCTTGGATGGTGAGATCATTAATTGCGATTCGATGCAGATGTATCGCCACCTGCAGATCGGCACCACCAAACCCACACCGGAACAGAGAATGCTGGCTCCCCATCATCTCTATGATCTTGTCGATCCCGATGAGTACTTCGGTGCAGGGCGGTATATGAAGGAGGCCCGCCGGGTCTGCCGGGAAATAGCCAGTCGAGGAAAGATCTCCATTGTAGTCGGAGGCACGGGCCTCTATCTTCGGGCTCTCCTGGAGGGAGTTTTTGAGGGCCCGGGACGTTCCGAAGAAATCAGGGAGCGTCTCAAGAGGGTTGAGCAACGTCGCGGGTTGGGCTATCTCTATGCCTGGATAGAAGAAAAGGACCCGGGAGCAGCCCGGAAAATTCAACCGCAGGATCGGATTCGCATCATTCGAACCTTAGAGATTTATCTCCTCACAGGAAAGCCAATCAGTGAACTTCAGGCCCATCGAGAACCTCTCAAGAATCTGTCGATTCTCAAGATTGGCATCAACTTACCGCGTGAAGTTCTCTATGATAGAATCAACCGCCGCGTGAATGAAATGTTTCGTTCCGGACTGGTCGAAGAAGTGCAACAGCTTCTCGATAGAGGTTACGGTCCTGAGTGCAAAGGGTTTCAAGCCCTGGGTTACAGACACGCCATGGAGACCGTACGAGGTGGATTGAGCCGGGAGGAGGCCATTGCCCGGATACAGATGGATACACGTCGCTATGCAAAGCGCCAGATGACCTGGTTTCGTCAGGAAAAGGAAGTCCACTGGCTGACCGTTCCGGGAGAGGACCCAACTGCACTGGATCAACTGACCCGGCTAGTGCATGAGCACCGCGATGCCGGAATTTGAACCCGTCATAGGGCTAGAGATTCACGCTCAGCTTCTCACTCACAGCAAGATATTCTGCTCCTGCAGTACCAAGTTTGGAGCTGCTCCGAATTCCAATACCTGTCCGGTATGTCTGGGCCTCCCGGGTGCTCTTCCTGTACTCAACCAACAGGCGGTGGCCATGGCGATCAAGGCGGGTCTGGCCTTGGGGTGCCGAATTAGACGAAACTCCATCTTTGCCCGCAAGAATTATTTCTACCCTGATCTTCCCAAGGGATATCAGATCTCACAGTACGATTTACCCTTGGCCGAGAAAGGGGAGGTAGAGATCTTGACGGGAGAGCGTCTGGAAACCGGAAAAATCGGGAACTATCGAAAAAAACCCTTCGGGATCACGCGGGTCCATCTGGAAGAGGATGCAGGGAAGTCCATTCATATCTCGGGTGGCGATTCCCACGTGGATTTGAATCGAACCGGAGTTCCTCTCATTGAAATCGTATCCGAACCGGACTTTCGCTCTTCTCAGGAGGCGTACGACTACTTGAACTACCTTCATCGTGTACTGCTCTATCTGGAGATCTGTGATGGCAATATGGAAGAGGGGAGTTTTCGTTGTGACGCCAATGTCTCGGTGCGTCTTCAGGATGCCGAGAAACTGGGAACCAAAATTGAAATCAAGAACCTGAATTCATTTCGCTTCCTGCAAAAGGCACTCGATTTTGAGATTGACCGTCAGATCAAGCTCCTCGAAAACCACATGGAGATCCAACAGGAAACCCGGTTGTGGGATGAAGAAAAGCAGAAGACCACCTTGATGCGGACCAAGGAAGAGGCCCATGATTACCGGTATTTTGCTGAACCGGACCTGCTCCCGGTGGTTATTTCCGAAGAGTGGATGAAAGAACTTGAAAAAGAGGTCCCTGAACTTCCGGAACAGCGTCGTGACCGTTTTCTTCAACAATACTCCTTGAGTCACGAGGAAGCTCAACTATTGACCCAGACACGGCGGTTGGCTGATTATTTTGAAAGAGCCGTGGAGTCCTACCCAGAGTCCAAGGCCATTTTCAACTGGATGCTGGGCGATCTGACGTATCATCTGAAACAGGACAACTGCGATATTTCTCAGTGTCCGGTCCAACCCGAACAACTGGCCGATCTGGTCCGGTTGATCGACAAGGGAGAAATCAGTGGAAAGATGGCCAAGCAGTTGTTTGAAAAACTGTATAAAACAGGAGAGGACCCGCAGAGCCTCCTAGCACGGGAGGGACTCCGGCAAATCAGTGATCAAGACGAACTACAAAGCATTGTCGAACAAGTGATTGAATCCAACCCTGAGAAGGTAGAAGCCTATCGGGCCGGGAAAACAGGCTTGCTGGGTTTTTTTATGGGACAGGTGATGAATGAAACCCGCGGGCAGGCGAATCCCAAAATGATCAATGAAATACTTCAGGACAGACTGCAGGCATAACGATGAAGAAGAAGTCAGACTCCAAGCAAGTAAATTCCCAAGCCAAAAGGATTGCAGTGATCGAGGAAATCGCTGATGACATCTATTCCATCAAGTTTGTTCTTCAAAGTATTGGTTATAAAGTAGACTCATTTTCATCTCGAGATTCTTACCAGAAAGCCCTGGATGAATTTTCTCCCCACTTGATTGTTGTCGACATGATGATCCCTAACCGAGGGGCCTACCGGAGTATGAGAGAATTGGGAGAAAGTCGCCTCAAGAAAGTTCCCATTCTGGCCATCACTGCACAGGCCATGGAAGGGGATGACCAGGAGGTGTACCAGGCCGGTGGCCGAGATATTCTATCCAAACCATATGAAGTCGGCGATCTAAGAGAAAAACTTGAAAAATGGCTGAAGTAAGAAGAGGGCTTGATCTACAGGTCGGAACCTAGCCCGGATTTTTCACATCTCCTCTACTGCATCGGCGCCATAATCCGTCCTGACGGTGTTGCACGACCCGCAAGGCGGGTACCCCCAGCCTCCTCAACGTACCCTACAGTACGTTTACGGGGGCTTTGGTCGTGCGCCTTGTCAGGCCGGCCCTCCCACCGCTTCGTAACGAGAAGGTGTGAGAAAGCTGGGCCAAGAAAAACCGCTTAAAGGTGCTCTTTCCATTCTCGTGAAAGGTGGGACTCGCTGGCCAGTAGTCAGCCGGTCAGCCGGTCCTTCTGCAGTCTTTCCGCCTCGATCAACAATTTGGGCGCTCCCAGATCCTGGGCCAGGGCCTCCACCTGAGCAGGACAGATTCCTTTCCAACACAGATCATTCAGGGTCTCCTTGAGAGGGACATCGGTGCGTAGAGTGGCCAGGGTTCTATAGAGCAGGACTTTCTGCCCATGAGCTTTGAGATTATCAGCTAGTGAATGAGCCCCCCGGACATTCACATCCCAGGTTGAACTCCTGCCGGGGATCTCCTCCAGGTGGCCGTATCGTGCCAGGATCCGGGAAGAGGATTGGACTCCCCATCCGGGTACCCCGGGGATGCCGTCGGCTTTATCTCCTACCAGAGCAAGCCAGTCCGGGATAGAGTCGGGAGCAATTCCGAATTTGTCGAATACTCCCTTTTCGTCCAGGATTTGCTCTCTCCTCCGGTCCAGGCAGACCACTCGTGTGCCCTGAACACACTGTGCCAGATCTTTGTCCGGAGAACAGATCACGATCTGTTCGACCTGAGGTTCTTTTTGGAAGCGAGCGACACCTGTGGCCATCGCATCATCGGCCTCGAATTCAACCATCGGCCAGATCACGATACCCAGGGCTGAAGCTACCTTTTCTATCAGGGGAAACTGTTGAAGCAGGTCGGGTGCAATCTCTTCCCCTGTTTTGTAGCCTGGAAAAAGATCATTCCGAAATGACCGGACGACATGGTCAAAGGCACAGGCCAGGTGGGAAGAGTCCTTTTGTCGAAGCAGTGCCATCAAGGTCCGGGCAAACGAGATGGTTGCTCCTACTTCGATGCCTTTGGGATTCTGTCTGGGGGGTGCTCCGTAGTAGGCGC
Source organism: Acidobacteriota bacterium (assembly GCA_036445815.1). Lineage (GTDB taxonomy): Bacteria > Acidobacteriota > UBA6911 > RPQK01 > JADFOI01 > JAPYTY01. Next base: position 10,081 of record JAZFRU010000220.1, read on the forward strand.
GAAAGAGTTCGTAAGTGCCGTCAACCAAATGAACTTTCATCAATGACAAGCCTACAGGAGACCCGATTCGGAACCTAACTCCTGTCCCTGTTTAATCCCTGGCAGCCCCTCCTGGGGCTGAGGAGATCTGGCGGAGCGTCCCTTCACATCAAGGCTTGTCTGAAAGCCGTCAATAAAAGAGGGTCAAAAGGCACTGTAGCATGGTCTGATCAGACTTCTTGCGGTATAATTACAATTTTTCAACCCGTCAGCGGAGGAAAGGTCTTATGGCTACTAGCGAACAGGGGAAAATCGCCAAGCAAGGGGGCGAGGCCTGGAATCAGTGGAGAAGTGAGCATAGCGATGTAGTCCCTGATCTCACTGAGGTGCAACTGCATCGCGTGGAACTGAAAGGGGCTGACATGAGCGGTGCTGTCTTGGTTGAAACCCTTCTGACCAAGGCGGAATTCGACGGAGCCAATTTTGACAACGCCAACATGAAGCAGGTTAATTTATGGGGCGCCTCTTTGGTGAAGGCGAGTCTCAAGGGAGCTAATCTTCAGGAGGCCAACCTGAGAAGCACCAAGCTCCATGATGCGAACCTTGAAGGGGCCGATCTGACCGGTAGCGAATTGAACTTCGGAGATCTCACCGGGGCAAATCTCAAGGCGGTGAATCTCAGCGGTGCGCTGTGTGTTCATGTGGATCTGACCGGGGTTGATCTCAGTGGTGCCAATCTGAAGGATCTTCTGAACTGGGCGGATATCAAGAGCATCAAAGATGCCAAGGTTGATGGCGTTATTAATCCACCGGACGGCTTTCTGGAGTGGGCCAAGGAAAATGGTGCCGTCACCTCTTCATAAGGCGACTGGATGAGATCTGAGCCGTCGTTATTCTGCTCAGCCAATCCAACGGACGATGGAGACAGACCCAAGCAACAATGCAAGAAAATGAAGAGATCAAGTGAAGAAAATGACCCGATGAAGTGGACAGTATCTTTCAAGGGGAATGGCCGGGAAATTCTGTTCTGGTAAGGCTTTGGGAGGGATAAGAGAACTGCAAGAAACGCTTTGGCTGAAGGGGTTGACTCATTTGCCTTTCCTGCCGGATATTGCTAAACTCTCGCGCTCGTAATGGAAAAAAACAACAAACACGACGTTCTGGTTATCGGTTCGGGTCACAATGGGTTGATCGTGGCCAACTATCTGGCAAAGGCTGGACTCAAGGTTCTCATCCTTGAGCGACGCCTGGAAGCCGGAGGGGGGCTCAGTACGGAGGAAATTACGGTTTCCGGGTTTCTGCATAACCTGCACTCCTACTTTCACGACACGATCAACATCATGCCGGCGTACAGGGATCTACCCTTCGAGGAGTTTAACGCCCGGTACTATCGTCCCCCTGTTCAAATGGGCACCATCCTTTCCGATGGACGCGCTTTGTTCATGTACGACGATCGGGAAAAGACGCTTGAGAGCATCGCTGGATTTTCCGAGAAGGACGCCAAGCAGTGGCAGCAGGTCTGTGACAACTACGAGGAGTTCATCCAGACCGTCATCATCCCGGCCCTCTACAGCGCCCCATCGCCGCCTTCTGAGCAGATATTGGTCTTGGAGGGCTCGCCGGAGGGAAGGGAATGGCTTCGGATTATGCGCATGTCGCCCGAGGAGGTGTGCGACGAGTGGTTTGAAAATGACGTCGTCAAGGCGATGATCCTTCACCAGCTCGCCATTCCGCGGGGTGTGCTTCCCGATTACAACGGATTGGGGGCCATCGTGCCTTTGATCGTCTGCCAGGTGGAACACTCCCAGATCGCCTTGAGCGGCTCCCACACGCCGGCACATGCCATGTGGCGCGCTCTTATTCGAGCGGGTGGTGACACCAAGGCCCTGGCCCACGTATCAAAAATTCTGGTTGAGAAGGGCGAGGTCAAGGGCGTAGAACTGGAGACCGGAGAGCAATATTTCGCTCCCACCGTGATCAGTACCATCGATCTCAAGCAGACCTTCTTGAAGCTCCTGGGACCGGACCACATCGAGCCGGATATGCTCAACAAGGTCGAAAAGTTCCGCCTGGATGAGTTCTCGGTATTCGGTGTCCATATGGCGCTCCGAGAGGCCCCTCAATTTGAGGTTCAAAAGGGCTATGAGGATATCAATCAGGCCTTCCGATTGAATATAGGTCATGAAAGTCCAAGTGATTATACCGAGATCCTCGCGGATGTCCGCCTGGGGAGGTTGCCTGAGAAGCTGGCCTTTATTGCCAGCGTTCCCACCGTGTTTGATCCGGCCCAGGCCCCCGAAGGCTACCACACTGCCTTGATCTGGCAGTTGGTGCCGCGGAAGCTCAAGGACGCCAAATGGGAAGATGTGGCCGATGAATACATGAATCGGTGTATCGCCAAATGGCGCGAATCGGCTCCGAATTTGACCGATAAGAATATCATCAAGGCCGTTGCCCAGACTCCGGTGGACATCGCCAATCGAATCATCAACATGGATGAGGGCGGAGTCTTCATGGGCCGTATGGTGTTGGCCCAGATGGAGGGTTGTCGGCCGATTCCGGAGTTGAGCCAGTTCCGAACTCCGATCAAAGGGCTGTACATGGCAGGGTCGTGTATGCATCCCGGTGGCGGAATGATTGGTGGCCCCGGGGTGATCGCGGCAGATATTATCGCCGCCGATCTCAAGATTGACAAGTGGTGGGAAGACGAAGACTACTAAGAGGATGGAGCATCGCTTCAGTAATCAAAACAAGGAGATAACTCGTTGATTAAGATAAGGAACAGCTTCCTGTGTGACAAACCAATCGAAGAAGTGTATGGCCTCTTCGCCCGCATCGACAAATTAGCCTGGGCGTTTCCGACCGTGAATCGGGTAGAGGTCATTGATGACGACAACGTAGCCATTGGTATCCTGTTAAAGATGGGGCTGTTGCCGCTCGACAATAATTTGACTCTCACCGTGACGGAGAGGACGGTTCCTACCCGACTGGTGGCCGAAGGCGTCGCCACGCCGGGAGGTGGACTGGCCAGGGCTGCCAAATTGATAGGTAAGGATGAAGGCCTGACCTATATTGGATTGTATCTGGATCTGGAGGTCGTGGCCGACGGGGAATGTCGGGTCAAATACCTCATTACCTGTGATGCAACGGGTAATTTAAAGAGGATCTATGATGCCATTATTCGAGGACAGAGAAAAAAATTGGAAAGGGAGTTCATCGCCAACGTAGGAGAACTCATGGGAGGAGAGGTGGTCGAGGAAAACACTCCCTCCTAAACTTCTGATACGGCAAGGGCAGGAGCGCTTATAAAGCTGTTGCAGGGGGTTCCTTACTCACTCAGGGATCTCCGAGATCGAAAGGAATAAATTACACATGAGGGAAGAATACGATGGGATCGTTCTTGGCGCAGGGCACAATGGTCTCATTTGTGGAGGATATCTGGCCAGGGCGGGTCTGAGTGTTCTGGTGGTAGATCGTCATCTGGAAGTTGGAGGTGGGCTGGATTCCCACGAAGGTACGCGCAGCGGCTTCTGGCACAACGTTCACTCCAACAACCACCGAGGTTTGTGCGATCTGAAGTGGTACAAGGATCTGGAGCTCGACAAGATGGGACAGGAGTACATCCGGCTGCCTATTTCTGTCGCCATGCTCACCAAGGATCATAAGTCCATTCTCTGGTATGCCGACGAACCGGAGAAGACCGCGGCATCGATTGGCCGGTTCAGCGAAAGGGATGCCAAGTCATTTCTGGACTACAACAAGAAATTCAAAGGGATGGCGAGCGACATCTTCGGGCGGGAACAGACCTCGCCGCCTGTCCCTTACGAGGAAAAGAAGGCCATTCTCGAAAAGAGCGAGGCTGGCCGCCAGTATCTTGAGTGGCAGCCCAAGTCGATTAACGATGCCGTCTGCGAAGTGTTCGAGAACGACGTGGTTCGAGGAATGTTCTGCTTCCTCTCGGTGATTCGAGGCTTTGAAACGGATGCTCCGGGGCTTGGCCATATCGTGCCGGCTGCCCTGGCTGCCGGTGTTAGCACGCAGATGTCCAAAGGCAGTACCCACAAACTGGGACACTCGCTGCACAAGATGATCACTCTGAGTGGCGCCGATCTGATCGACGGCATGGCCGTCAAAGAAATCTTGATGGAGAACGGCCGGGCGACCGGAATAGTTTGCCGGGATGGTAGAGTCTTCAAGGCCAATAAATTTGTCGTCAGCAGCCTCAACCCCACCCAAACCTTTCTGGACATGGTGGGAGAGGACAACCTGGACAATGAGTTCTCTCAGAAGGTCAAGGGATTTAAATACTCGAATACGACCCCTCTGTTCACCCTGCTGCTGGCCCAGAATGAACGTCTCTACTGGAAGGCCGCTGAGTGGGATCCTGATGTCAACGATGCCTGGTATCTGATCGCAGGGTTGGAGGGATTCAACGACATTCCGGAACTCTACAAGGACTGCGAGGCAAGACGAGTTCCCAGGGGGATGCAACTGCTGGGAGCACAGCCTGCTCAACACGATCCGACCCAGGCCCCTCCCGGAAAGTGTACATCCTTCTGGTGGCAGGTGGCTCCGGGGAATCTGGCTGAGGAACACGGAGGCCCAGATCACTGGGACGAAATTCGTGAGGAGTATACCGAGCGCTGTGTTCAGCACCTGGCGCACTATGCCGAAAACCTGACGCCCGGTAATATCGTGGAACAGTTCGGCCAGACTCCGATTGATATTGAACGGCATCTTCCCAACATGGTGGGAGGGGACATTCAGGTCGGCGAACTCAGCGAAAACCAGATCCTGGATAAGCGGCCCTTTCCCGAGTGTGCCCAGTACCGCACACCCGTTCCGGGCCTGTACCTGTGTGGGGCATCCTGTCATCCCGGCGGCAATATCACGGGTTCACCGGGCTACAATGCGGCCGGCATCATTTGCAAGGATCTCGGCATGGAGCCTTGGTGGAATCCCCCGGATGCCCTCGAGCACTGGAAGTCACTGGCCGACGGAGCTAAAAAGTAAAACTCTCCGGGATACCCTGAGAATTAAGCCACTTACTGTGAGGCCGAACCGGAATCATAGACCAGAGAACTTGCCGGGGTACGCAGGCCAACTAACCCTAAACCGTAGAGAGACTCCCGACCCTCAACGGCCACAGATGAGGCGCAATTTTCATGTTGCCCTTGCCCAGCCCTATGCTTCGTTGGTAGTGGAGGTCCGTGATGGTGTGGAGTTATGCGTTCCTGGATTGGAAGCCCGACCTCGGTCGGCGCCAAGGATAGGGGACAGAAGGAAGGGATAATGAGTACGGAAGAATTTGATGGAATCATCGTCGGGGGCGGGCACAACGGCCTGATCCTCCAGGGTTACCTCTGCAGGGCTGGACTGAAGGTGGCGGTGGTTGAGCAGCACCTTGAAATTGGTGGTGGGTTGGATGCTCATGAAAGTCCTCGTGGCGGCTACTGGCACAATATACATTCCGTCAATCACCGCAACGTTCCCGCCTTGCCCTGGTACAAGGACCTGGAACTGGAGAGTTTCGGGCAGGAATACGTTCGGCCAGAAGTGGCGGTTGCCATGCTGTTCAGGGATAAGACGGCCCTGATCTGGCACAACAACGAGGTCGAGAAGACGGTTACCAATATTGCCCGCTTCAGTGAGAAGGACGCCAAGACTTTTCGTGATTTTCATGATCGGTTTGCCCCGGTTGTTCAGAAAATCATTGGTCCTGAAACCTACTCGCCGCCCATGCATCCGGACAGGAAGAGGGAGTTGCTGGAGAAGAGCGAGATCGGCCGGGCCTACTATGAGTATGCCGATCGGACCATCCATGACGTGGTTCAGGAGGTCTTTGAAAACGATCGCGTCCGAG
>JAZFRU010000221.1:0-3362 GCA_036445815.1 Acidobacteriota bacterium
CAGAAGTTTTTCGCCCAACGCCGTTAACCCGCATTCCTCACACCCCCTCTACTGCAGCGACGCTCGCCTTCATCTGAGCGGAGCGAAGAATGATCCACCCTGACTGCGTTGCACTCCTTCGGCCTCCTCAACGTACCGTACAGTACGTTTGTGGGGGCCTCGGTCGCGCGCCTTGTCAGCCTGGCCCTTCCGCCGCTTCGTGACGACAAGGTGTGAGAAATGCGGGCTAGCGATCAGGGTCTTCCTTACACACTCCCCTTTTAGCGACTCCCCTTTATGATAAAATGGAATCCTCATGTGAGGGGAAGGGTCAAACTTATGATCAATTTGAGTGAAAGGGCGATCGGCAAGGTAAAAGAATTCCTGGCGTCACAAGAAGAGACCTACGCCGGCATCCGAGTTGCCGTTATCGGAGGCGGATGTTCCGGCTTCAAGTATGAAATGAATCTGGAGAAGCAAAGCCAGGCCAGTGATCAGGTACTTGAAGTCGAAGGGTTTCAAGTGTTCATCGACTCCGAGAGTCTGGCCGCCTTGAACGGAATTTCAATCGACTACGTGGAGTCGATTGAGGGAGCAGGATTCAAATTCGACAACCCGAACGCCACCGGAACCTGTGGGTGCGGGGAATCCTTTCAGGTGTAAGCCCCTAAGGGGCTTCGTGCAATCGTGAATTCGTGCTTTCGTGCGCTCGGGAAATCCACAAGTCAGTTGCCCCACCCACGATTGCATGAAAGCACGAAGAGGCCCCAGCTCACGGCTAGGCAGCGGTTTTGGCCGCTCAGCCGGGACGAAAGGGAGGCACTCCTTCCTCTTCGGTGAAGAGGGGACAAAGAGGCACTTCATTGGCTCGGGCCACGACTTCATTGAAAGATCGGAGTTTCTCCCGATCAAACGACTCGAACGTCGCTTCTATCTTCCCGTCCTGGCCCACGTAGAAAAAAGTGGGCACAAAAGATAGTTCATACCGTTCACTGACCGGGAAGGGATCGGGGTCCAGGAGCAAAGGCAGGGTAGGAATCCCAAAATGATGAACCATTTTACGTGCCACCGGGGCCTCCTCCTGTGCGATCACAGCCATCGAGACTCTGGATCGGGGATAGCTCTGATACATTCTCTCCAGAAAAGGCAAAGAGTACTGGCAGGTGGGACAGCCCTCCTTGACAAAAACCAGTAACGCCGGTCCGCCTACCAGCATCTCTTTCAACTTGAGTGCTTCCGGGCCGGGATCGGAATCTCCGGCATCGGATGCCGGAAGTAAAGACAATTCGAAGTCAGGCGCGTCATCACCAGGGTTCAATGCCAAGATCTTAGTCCTCCATGCGTTCCTGCTGGTCCAATAGAACAGGTCACCCATTCCATCGTCCCTTACAAGTATGCCCCGAACACCCGCTAGGTTTCACGGTAATTGTCTGGAGGAATTCACTCGCTCGCTTCACCTGCCCTCGACGGTCACGAGTGTATTGACACCGATTAGCCCCTCTAATATAGTAGCCTGCCGTCGATCATGAAAGAGCCTGTGTCCCGTCATATTGAGAGCACATCTCCGGATCTGGTGAAGTCTATTGAGGCAATGGCCACCCGATTGCGCCGACATTCGCTCACTTCAACGACCGAGGCCGGGTCCGGGCATCCCTCCTCTTGTTTTTCCTGTGCCGAACTGATTTCCGCGCTCTTTTTTCACTTTCTTCGCTTCGACGTGGCTAATCCAAGAAGCCCACACAATGATCGATTCGTCCTGTCCAAGGGTCATGCAGCCCCCATTCTCTGGGCGGCCTGGGCTGAGGGAGGTGCCTTCCCAGTTGATCGACTCCAGACATTGAGGAACATTGACAGCGATCTTGAAGGGCATCCCACCCCTCGGAATCCGCTGGTGGATGTCGCCACCGGTTCGTTGGGTCAGGGCCTCTCAGTGGGCGTTGGAATGGCACTCTCCTCTCGATTGGATGGAACCGACAGCCGGATCTATGTCCTTCAGGGAGACGGCGAAACTGCAGAAGGTTCAGTGTGGGAAGCTGCCGCCCTGGCGGCCCACTGCCAACTGGATAATCTCATCACCATCGTGGATGTCAATCGACTGGGCCAGAGCCAGGCCACCATGTATGGACACGATGTCCAGGGTCACCAGGAACGCTTCGCCTCTTACGGGTGGCATACTGAAGTCATTGATGGCCACAACGTCCGGGAGGTTCTCTCCGGCCTCCAGACTGCCCTCGATGTCAAAGGACGGCCCACGGCCATCATCGCCAAAACCATCAAGGGAAAGGGCCTTTCCTTCATGGAGGACCAAAACGGATGGCACGGAAAGCCGGTGTCCAAGGGCACTGAACTGGAAAAAGCACTCGAGGAGCTTGGAAGCGACCTGTCACAGGATCTGAATCTTCAAATCGCACTACCCAAAAACAGTCAGAGGACTTCCGGTCATGCCGGGTCACAACCGGCCATAGAGTCCCCAAAATACGCTCCTGATGCACAAGTCGCCACTCGGCAGGCCTATGGCACTGCCTTACAAAAACTTGGACGAATTAATCCAGACGTTGTTGTCCTGGATGGGGACACCAAGAACTCCACTTTTTCTCAGGATTTTCTGAAGGAATTTCCTGAACGCTTTGTGGAATGTTATATCGCTGAACAAAACATGGTTGGAGCCGCAGTGGGTCTCGGGGCCATGGGAAAAATCCCATTTGCGTCGTCATTTGCCTGCTTTTTAACCCGAGCCTACGACCAGATCAGAATGGCAGCAATCTCACAGTCCAGCATAAATCTTTGCGGTTCCCATTCAGGTGTTTCCATAGGTGAGGACGGCCCCTCTCAAATGGGCCTGGAAGATCTGGCCATGATGCGAGCCGTCGCCGGTTCGACTGTTCTGTACCCTTCTGATGCCGTGTCCACAGAACGATTGGTTTCCCTGGCGGCAGAAACTCCCGGCATCGTTTACATCCGCACCAGTCGGCCCAAGACACCGATCCTCTACTCTGATCAGGAGGAATTCCAAATCGGAGGAAGTAAGGTGCTCAAAACAAGTCCCGAGGATCGTGCCACCATCGTGGCCTGTGGAGTGACGCTTCATGAAGCACTGAAGGCCTATCAGGAACTGAAGGATGACGGTATTCCGGTTCGAGTGATCGACCTTTACAGCATCAAGCCTCTTGATCTGGAGACTCTTCTCCAGGCGGCGCGTGACACTCGGCACCTGGTCACCGTGGAAGATCACCACCCGGAAGGAGGCATGGGCGAAGCGGTGCTCAGTGCCCTGGCCAACGAATCCTGCCAATTCCACAGGCTGGCTGTCACGGGACTTCCCCGATCCGGCCCAGGCGACGCGCTCATGGAACTCTTCGAGATCAATACCCACAGCATCGTTG
>JAZFRU010000222.1:0-7104 GCA_036445815.1 Acidobacteriota bacterium
CGGCGGTGGCGGTGGCGGAGGAGGTCGAGACCGCTGGTAGCCTCTGATCTCTAGAATTTTAAGAGGGGCTTTGGGTCGGTTTGCCCCTCTTAAATGTTCTTGCTCCTTCAGGGTGAACAGCCGCTCACGATACCCAACCTCAACGTCGTCCTAAACTGGGATGAAGAACTCAAACGACTGGTGCCCACCGACTAAACCCTAGACCTACCTACCCGAAACGTCGTCCTGGCCCGAGAGATTTGCTCCCTTGGCTTCTGAGTATCCAGGGGGTAGTGAGATGGGGAAGCTAGAGGGAAGCGAACGCGGAGATCATTTGATTAAGCGGCTTATTAGGCTGCTAGCCGCATGTGGGATAGCCCTACTCGATACACGAAACGCCGCTTGGTTCTATCCGACTCCGCACACCACAATAGCAACCCAGCAGTTCACGCGCCTGCTCCAGAGATTTGAACTCGAAGCAAGTGTCGATGACCTTGAGAGAGAAACCGAGCCTTGGAAGGAGCCTACAAGCTCGGCGATATCGCACTGCGAGAGCTGACAGAACTCGTCGTCCAACAGTCTGTCGATTAGCAGGTTGACGACTACGGGATTTCGCATCAATCCGGCCGATCAGCGAATTCGAGCAGAAAGGCTTGACAGCCGTCAATGAAATCCAATACGGTTGGCCTTGTACATTAACCCGTCGTGGTTGGATGCACGGGAAGTCGGTGAAATGCCGACGCTGCCCTCGCAACTGTGAGCAGCCTGAAGGATCGCATCAATGCCACTGCCCGGTAAGGGTGGGAAGGCGCGAGACCTTTGCTGCAAGCCAGGAGACCGGTCCAATTATGACCTCTACCCGCTTCCGAAGGGGAAGCAAGGAGGTTCCATGAAACTCACCAAGTCTTTATCACTCGCCGATCATTCTGCACCCAAAACTGGCACACCACTGGTCTCCTGGACTGCAAGGTAGTCCGGCAAATCTGGTCAGTAATCCGCTAGCACTCATCTAGGGTTGGTCTGTATCCCTGGGTTTGATTTCAGCGACAGACCGCGCCTTGACTAACCAGAAGGAGAAGACATGAAGATAAGATTTGCCTGTGTAATCGTATTGTGTGTGTGGATCGGGCAGGGATTTGCCCAAACAGCCTCAAAATCGGACACTACCGAGAAGAAGACAGAGCAAGTAAGTCAACCGAGAGCATCCGGGCCTCACGACACGGTCACAGTGACCGCAACCCGAAATCCCACTCCTCTTCCGCAAATCGGCCAGTCCATCACTGTCATTACGGCAGAAGAGATTGAAGCCCAGGGGGCCAGAGACGTCCTGCAGATTCTCGAGACCGTCCCGGGCTTTAGCGTGGTCCGCACAGGGTCTTTTGGAGGCAATACCTCCTTGTTTGTTCGGGGAGGTGAGAGTGACTTCAACCTGGTTCTGATCGACGGAGTCCAAGTCAATCAACCAGGCGGCGCCTTTGATTTCGCCGATCTGACCACGATCAACATTGAACAGATTGAAGTGGTTCGGGGCCCTGCCTCGGTGCTCTACGGGGCAGACGCCGTGACGTCCGTCATCAACATCATTACCCGAAAAGGACAGGGAAGACCTTCTGGCCAGCTTCAGGTCGAGGGTGGAAGTTTTGATAGTTACCTGTTTCAGGGCAACCTACAGGGTGCACTGAAACAGATCCATTATTCCTTCGGAGCACACTATTCCAAGTCGGACGGCTTCTTTGACCTCAACAACCAATATGACAAGGTGGAGTTGTCAGGAAACACCATCTTCGATCTAACCTCCTCTTCCTTCCTTACGGGAAACTTCCGGTTCTCGGATTCTGATTCCCACTTTCCAACCAGCGGGACTGGAGCTGTTGTGGATCCAAACGATTTCAGGAAGACCGACGAGAGACTCTATTCGCTCTCGTACCAAAATCAGGTGAGCCGAACTTACTCCACCAATATCCAGTACGGCTACTATGCCAGGGACTTCCAGAGCTTCAGCCTTGAAGATGGGATCGTGGATTTCTTTGATTCAGATTTCATCACCAGAGAGAATCGCCACTCCATGGATTGGCAGAATAATCTAAAGCTCGGCCACCGAAGCGTACTCACTACGGGGGTCTCCTTTGAGAGAGAGGAATTGGAGCAAACCGATGAATCACGACACAGTTTAGGCGTTTATTTACAAGACCAGTGGTCATGGGCCGACAGAGTGTTTCTGACTGGGGGGCTACGTTTCGATCAGAATAGCCGATTTAGAAGCTTCACCACCGGAAGTGCCTCCCTAGCTTATCTTCTCAATGGGGACTGGAAAGTTCGGGCCAGTATTGGAAACGGCTTCCGGGCCCCAAATTTCATTGAGATAGTGGGGCTCCCGGATTTTGGGATCCTAGGAAGCACTGAACTGAACCCGGAGAAGAATATTGCCGCAGATTTTGGAATAGACTATCTGCCAACCACTCAAGATTTCGGACTCTCCGCTACTGCGTTCTTCAACCGATTCAGTGACCTGATCGAATTCAGTTTTGCAGTCCCTACGGGAACATCCAACTATCTCAATATTGAGAGGGCGAAGAGTGCGGGACTTGAACTCAACGGATTTGCCTCACCCGTAGACAGGCTCCGAATTGGTGGCCAGTACACTCTGACTACCACCGAGGTAACCGACTCCGGGACGGTGCCAGGAGGCAGTTTTGTCGAAGGAGAAAGTCTACTCCGTAGGCCCAGACACCTTGCGGGCTTGTTTGCTCAATTCACCCAGGACCGGACAAAGTTCAGGGTCGACCTTCACTTCAAAGGCAGTCGTGACGACGTACAGTTTTTCCCAGACTTCAGTAGTGTTCGTGTCATCCTGCCGTCCTACTGGAAGCTGAATCTCAGTGTGACCATTCCGATTCTGGAGTATTCAGATACTGGTGACGGTGTTGCAGTAATATTCCGTGGCGAAAACATCCTCAACAAACAATACGAGGAAGTCGCTGGCTTCGAGTCCCCCGGCCGTAGCCTATTCGCCGGCCTTCAAATGACCTTCTAAGAAAGGAATAATTATGCTGAACCAAATAAAACGTCCTCTTGCCACCGGGTTAATCGTCTTGGGAGTGATCCTACGTTTGATACCCCATCCTGCAAACTTTACCCCCGTCGGAGGCTTGACTCTCTTTGCCGGTGCCCGCCTTCGCGGGTGGTACGCCTACCTAGTGCCTTTGATGATCATGATAGCTACAGATTTCATTTCCGGCGCCGGAAAGGGTTTCGGTACTTTTACTGTCGTTACCCCGTTTGTCTACGGAAGTCTCCTGATCAGCGTCTGGATCGGTTCCTATCTTCGGTTGACAGAAAAACCATGGCTGATCGGGAGTGCCGTCATGGTGGCGAGTGTCCAGTTTTTCATCATCAGTAACTTCGGCATGTGGCTTTCTGGTATCTCCTTCTACCCACTCACTCTGGATGGCTTGGCCGCGTGCTACCTGGGGGGACTTCCATATCTCGGAAGAACAATAGTGAGTGACTTGCTGTATTGCGGTCTTCTCTTTGGTCTCCACTCCTGGCTCACACGCCTTATCTACCCGCCGGAACGAGAGGCAGCGTGACCAAGAGGGTTTGGTTGTCCTGGAGCAGCGGGAAGGACAGCGCATGGGCACTTCACAGGATGAGACAGGAGGGTGAGCATGAAGTCTGTGGCTTGTTCACGACAGTCAACGCACATTTCGACCGGGTAGCCATGCATGCAGTGCGGCGGAGTTTACTTGAGAGGCAGGCTCAGGCCGCCGGTTTACCGTTGGCCGTAATCAACCTTCCCTGGCCCTGCTCAAACAGTGAGTACGAGAAGATCATGAGTAAGTTCTGTCAAGAAGCCGTGGAACAAGAGGTTCAGGGCTTTGCCTTTGGCGACCTGTTCCTAGAGGACGTACGTCAATATCGGATCTCTCACCTGAAGCAGACTCCTCTGGAACCAATTTTCCCCCTCTGGAAGATTCCGACGCCTTCCTTGGCAAGAGAAATGATCGGAGCGGGACTCCGGGCCAAGCTTACCTGCGTCAACCCGAAGCAACTCAGTCGTTCATTTGCTGGTAGGAACTTCGATCTGAGCCTATTAGCTGACCTTCCCGAGGATGTTGACCCATGTGGGGAAAATGGAGAGTTTCACTCCTTTGTCTATGCAGGTCCTATGTTTGAATACCCGTTCAATGTCCACATCGGAGAGATTACCGAGAGGGATGGGTTCATCTTCGCCGATGTGTTGCCGAAAACGAATCGAGGTGTTGTATGACCCGCATTGTGTCCTTGCTGCCAAGCGCCTCTGAGATTGTCCATGCGCTGGGGATGGGCGAGTACCAGATAGGTCGGTCGCATAGCTGTGATTTCCCTTCATCTGTCAAGTCTCTGCCAGTCTGCACCGAACCCAAGTTCTCGGTCACTGGTAACAGTCGTGAGATCGACACCAGAGTCAGAGAAACCCTTCGGAGTGCGGTGTCGGTTTACCGAGTTTTTGAGGATGTAGTCGAGGAGCTTCAACCGACACATATTGTTACTCAATCACAGTGTGACGTATGCGCGGTCAGCCTGAAGGACGTTGAAGTCGCAGTCGCTGAGTATGTTTCCTCCAGTCCGAAGCTGCTGTCCCTGGAAGCCCAGTCACTGGATGAAGTGTGGAATGATATTCGGCTGGTTGCTGAAGGACTGGATCGATCGGATGTGGGCAGCGACTTGATCGGAACCCTGACGGCACGCATTGACCGAATTTCAGAGAGAGCCTTGGCAGTGGGTTCAAAACCATCTGTAGTTTGTCTCGAATGGCTCGAACCCCTCATCGGTGCAGGCAACTGGGTTCCGGACCTGGTGGAATTGGCTGGTGGCCGGAACCTCCTGGGAGATCCGGGCAGGCACTCTGGCTATATAAAGTGGGCGGATGTTGTGGAGAAAGACCCCGACATCATCGTACTCATGCCCTGTGGATTTGATATGAACAAAACAGGCGAGGAAAGCTACTGGCTTACCGAACGACCAGAGTGGGCTTCATTGAAAGCCGTGCGAGATCTGCGAGTGTACGTCACAGATGGCGACCAATACTTCAACCGGCCCGGACCACGGTTGGTGGATTCCCTGCAGATACTCGCCGAGATATTTCATCCGGGATTATTCACTGCCGTTCTTGAGGGGTCCGCGTGGCGGAAAATGCGTTAGAGGAGATCTGACACTGACCAACCAATTCCGACACATCGTCCTGGCCCGCCTGATTTGCTTCCTTGACCTCTGAGTATAGAGGGAATAGTGAGATACCCATCCAGATCGGGAATTCTGGTTATACTGGAATCTTTCCCGTCACGGTCGATAAAATGACTACGGGGTACGGCCAAATTCCGGTGAGACTGGCTGTCAAGGAAGGAAGGTCCCCACAGGAACCCATGAATGAACCCCTTCGAACCTGGTCCGGTGATCTGATGAGGCGGAGCCTGGGGCGCGAACTCATGGATGATCCAGATCTGGAAGAGGATTGCCATCTCTCTGCCCTTCGGGGCCTCAGGCGAATCAACAAGGTAAGCCTGACGACCCGCCAACTCCTGCACAAGCTGCTCGAGTGGGGTGATCCGGGTTCTCGAGTCCGAATTCTGGATCTGGCCTGCGGAGGAGGCGATGTCCTGGTTTCGCTCGAGCGCGCTTTGTCGCGCCGGGGTTTTGAAGTTGCGGCTCATGGATGCGACATCAGTCCCCTGGCTCTGGCGGCTGCGAAAGAGAATGCACGGAAAGTCGGTTCCGGCGCCGACTTTTCCCAACTCGATGTAGTCGGCGGTGAGATTCCTTCAGGTCATGACTTCATCCTGTCTTCGCTGTTCCTGCATCACCTGAGCGATGAGAATGTCGTTTCGCTTCTGGGCCGCATGGCTGATTCGGCCGACCGAGGCTTGCTGGTGAGCGATCTGGAGCGCCGCCAGGGCGGCCTCTGGCTTTCGGCTTTCGCACCGCGACTCCTCTGCCGCTCTCCCGTGGTCCACACCGACTCCGTTCGCTCGGTCAAGGCGGCGTTCACCTTGGCGGAGCTCCACGGACTGGCCGAAAAGGCCGGCCTGGCCGGGTTTCAGTTGCAGCGTTGCTGGCCCTTCCGACTGCTGCTCTCCTGGAGGAGGACCTGATCATGGATCTTCCTTTCCCGGAAAGAGGAAGTTCGTGGGATGTGCTAATTGCAGGTGCCGGCCCGGCCGGGTCGATGGCTGCCGTGGAGCTGGCGCAAGCCGGATGCGAGGTCCTGCTGATCGATCGCAGCCGATTCCCCCGTCAGAAGGTCTGTGGCTGCTGTTTGAATCTAGCGGGCGTATCGATTCTGGGAAACGCTCGAGTGGATTTGCCGGGCCGCATCCCGAGCCTGCAGGGACTGGACTCAGTCGTCTTCGAGGTCCAGGGCAGGAGCACCTCACTGAGACTGCCGGGTGGATATGCCATTTCCCGGGGTTTGCTGGACAGTATTCTGGCCGAGCGGGCGTCGGATGTGGGCGCCGTGTTTCTCGATGGGACGCAGGGCAAGTTAATGTCGAACCGGGATGAGCGCTGGCGGGTGAAGCTCACGAGCGAAGGCAGGGAAGCCATCGTGGAAGCACGAGTGGTCCTGTGTGCCGACGGACTGCAAGGGACATTCCTCAACCGGTTCCCAGAGTTTGAACCCATCATTGGCGGCAAGTCCCGTCTGGGTCTCTCCACGATCATTGAGTCCGATACCGCCACGCAACCCGGTCCCGGGTTGATCCGGATGGCGGTGGGAAGGGCCGGCTACGTGGGCCGGGTGAGGCTGGAAGAAGGGAGCCTTGCCATCGCGGCCGCCGTCGATTCCCACGCCCTGGCCGGCTCGAGCCCCTGCCAGGTGGTGAGGGAGATCCTGGCGGAGGCCGCCGGCCTTGATGAGGATCTATCCCAGGCGAAGTGGCAGGGAACGCAACGTCTCACCAGATCACGGCCCTCTTTAGGCGGTCGCAATCTGTTCATCCTGGGAGATGCGGCGGGCTACGCGGAGCCTTTCACCGGAGAGGGCATGGAATGGTCCTTGATCCAGGGAAAGAGGATTGCCCCTTTGGCTCAAGAAGCCCTGGAAGGGTGGAAACCGTCGCTGCTCAAATCCTGGGAGGAGGATTACCG
>JAZFRU010000223.1:0-2722 GCA_036445815.1 Acidobacteriota bacterium
AAGGTTGTACCCATGCATTTCGGCACCTTCCCTCCGCTGACGGGAACGCCCCAGGAGTTAGAGGAACTGACCCGAGATCTGGGAACCGAGATCATCCAGATTCAGCCCGGGGAGACGGTGAGGTGAGAGAGAGCGCTGGTCGTCGACCAGCGCGTTTCACGTTCCAGGTTCCACGTTCCAGGTTGATCCGGAATGTGGAAGGAGCTACAGTGCGCCGATTCCAGAGAGCCGCTCATAGAGCGACAAGATTGTGTCGGCTGAATGATTCGCCACCGGTGGCCGTCCCCCTGAACCAGTGATTTCTGGACAGAGGTTGTCACACTCTCAGGCTGGCTGCCAGGCGTTCCAGGGACCACCCATCCAGGGTGTCCAGAACCCAGTCGGCTTCCGACAGCGTCGCGGAGGGATAAGTTGTCGCCAGAGCGACGCATTTCATGCCGGCCTGGTGGGCGGAGGCAACGCCCTGATGGGAATCCTCGATCACGATGACTTGCTGTCGTTCAAGGGTCGGATCCCCTTCTTGAAGTCCCTCGAGAGCCTTGAGGAAGGCCTCAGGATGCGGTTTGCCATGTTCCACATCGGAGGAGGAAATGATAGGTGAGAATCGTTGAGTCAAGTTCAGTTGGTCCAGGATGAATTCGATTTCCTGACGGGCCGCACCGGAGGCGATGGCCAGAGCGATCCCAGAAGGAAGGCTGTTCACAAAGGCAAGGGAGGATTGAATCGTCGGAGCATCCTGTTCAATGGCCTTGAAATAGTGGCCTGATTTTACCTGGATCAGCTGGTCGATATCCTGGGCAGCAGTGGGTCGATCCCGATCCTTCAGGAAATGGGTGAAAAGATTGAGGTCATCGTAAGGAAGGTATTTTTCACAATACTCTTCCCAGTCCAGATCAAGCCCTTCTTCCTGGATGGTCAGCTGAAAGGCGCGGAAGTGAACCGCTTCGTCATCCACCAGGACTCCGTTGAAGTCAAAAATAATAGCTCGTAGTTTCATGAGAAGGACCGTTTATATCACGAGTTCAAACGAGGTACTAAAACAGAGCGATTCAGGAAACTGATTGCTACTGAAAGCTCGGCGTATTACGGTAACGAAATGCAGATAGAGCTTGGAGATAATCGAAAACAAGTCATCATGGAGTTGCTGACAGCCTTCTACGCTGACAATCTTGACGAGAATTTGAGCGAATACCAGGCCCAACGGATCGTGGAGTTCTTTCTGGAGACTTTGGGCCCTGTGGTGTACAACCAGGCCATTCAAGATGCTCGTGGGTTCATGCTGGAAAAGTTGGAAGACCTGGATGCCGAGTTCTATGTCAGTCAAGAACCCACTGACACAGACTCTCCATCTTGTTGAATTAATCGCATGCGAACAGAAAAACTTGCTCCGGACATTTTGAAACAGCATCAGGCCGTACGAGAGACGGTGGGATTTCTGGATCTGAAGGATCGGGGAAAGATTGAAGTGACCGGGCCAGACCGGATTACATTCTTGCATGCGATGATCAGCAATGATGTCACGGAGCTGTCAGAACTAGCGGGCCGATATGGAACGTTGTTGACGGATCGGGGTAAATTGGTAGCGGACTTCTTTTACTACAAGCTGCCTGAGACCCTCCTGATCGATGTCTCCATGACCCTGCTTCCCGTGATGCAGGAGACTCTCCAGAAGTACATCATCATGGATGAGGTGGAGTTGACGGATCTCTCCTCTCAATGGGGGCATTTTTCCCTGCAGGGGCCAAGAGCCTCGGAGTTGGTTGATAAGCTCTTTGAAACGAGTGTTCCTGATGAGCACTATCACCTGAAGGAAGTGAATTGGGCAGGGACTGTGGTGTGGCTGATCGCAAAACCGGATCTGTTCGAAATGGGTTGTGAACTGATTGTGCACGACCCGTTCAGGGAGAGTCTTAAGGCGGCCGTTCTGGAGGCAGGAGTTGGGCTGGGCCTGGCGGAGATCTCTCAGGAGACACGAAATCTTCTTCGCCTGGAAGCCGGTATTCCCTGGTTTGGCCAGGATATGGATGGAGACCGTTACCCCATGGAAGCCCGATTGGAGTCGGCGATCAGTTTAACGAAGGGGTGCTACCTGGGCCAGGAAGTGGTTTCCAAGGCCACTCATATCGGTGGCGTAAACAAATTATTGATGGGACTGAAGGTCGACCAACCCAAGGTGCCAGCCAGGGATGCCAGCGTTTTCAGCAATGAAGGGACGCCGATTGGCGTCATTACCAGTGCGGTCTTTTCTCCCCGTTTCGGACATCCCATCGCCCTGGCCTATCTCAAAAGCAAGTTTGCCCTACCCGGGGAGGAGTGCCGGGTTGAAACTGGAGATGGGGAATCCGTTGCGGCTGAAATCGTCGAAAAGTTCGTGTGAAGCGGCCTCACTCCGTTCGGCCGTGTTTAACGTTTCATGTTTCACGAAAGAGAATGCAGGGGAGCGCAGACGTACACCTCCCAATCAAGCGGGGCCCTCGGAATCATCACGGGGACCTTAAGTTTTGCCTTCGTGAAACGTGAAACCTGAAACTTGAAACCCGCTGGTCGAAGACCAACGCCCGGTCAGGGGTCAGCCGGTCAGCTTCTTCACTGCCGCAACGATGCTGTGGGTATTGATCTCGAAGAGTTCCATGAGCGCGTCGCCTGGGCCGGATCGGGGAAGTCCCGTGACAGCCAGCCTGTGGAATTGGCAGGATTCGTTGGCCAGGGCACTGAGCACCGC
>JAZFRU010000224.1:0-5645 GCA_036445815.1 Acidobacteriota bacterium
GAAGGCCCGCCAGCTACCCCCAGCCGCCAAATAGTTTCTTTGATGCTGAGCCTCTGGGTCCGCGGCAGACGCGGAGAGGCGGATTCCTAACGTCGTATAAGGAATATTATGTCTAGTTTTTATTCTCGATCACATTGTCGGCCTTGCAGTCCCGGCGGCGCATACTCCCCTCTCCCAGGGCCCTTTCAGCGCTATTGACCGCCTCGATGCCTTGAGCTGGCCTTGTGACGACGTCCTCTTGTCCTGGAAGTAATTAGAGATATCTGTCCCTAATCCTCGATGTGTCCCTTATCCTGTCCCTAATCATTAGAGATATCTGTCCCTAATCATTGAAATGGATTGGAGGTGATCATTAAAGGGGTTTTGAAGTCAGGTTCCCAACTGAACCCGGCTTCTGAGGAGAGTTGATTCTGGGGCTTCAGTGTGTGGAACGCACAGTCTTCGGGAAATCAATTCCCGGGCGCATGATCTTGAAATTGATTAAATCAGGATTCAGATGAGAACAATATCATTAAATATCTATGGAAAAGGACTAAATGCGAATTGGTAAGGGCTACATCTTGTATTCGCCCAGGTCTTCGGGTTTGAGGTTCTCCAACCACTTTTTGACATCTTCCGGGTCAGGATTTTCCTGGTCCAGGCTGATGTTGGTGCTGTTGTTGATGACTTCCTGGGTGACGAAGATCGGTGCATCGGTTCGCAGGGCCAACGCTATGGCGTCACTGGGTCGAGAGTCGATGGTGACCCGGGCTCCGGCCATGTCGAGATAAATGGTGGCGAAAAAGGTATTCTCCTGGAGATCGGTGACCACGATCTTTTCGACCGTAGCATCCAGGTGGAGCAGAATATTCTTGAGCAGATCATGAGTCATGGGCCGAGGGGTGTCGATGCGTTCGATCTGGAGGGCTATGGCATTGGCTTCAAAGATCCCCACCCAGATGGGCAGCAGCGTGTTTTTCTCAACTCCCTGCAGGATCACAATGGGGGAATTGGTGAGGGGATCCATCATTAATCCCTTGATTCTAAATTCGTTTTCCATGATCTCTCCTAGGGGCAGTTGTGTTGGGTCCGTTCAAGCCTTTGACCTCGAAGGCTATTGGGGCCGACCTGGTTGATACGGACCTGAACAAAGGTTCCGGGTGTTTCCTCTCCTGGGAAGTTGACGATCTTGTTGGAAGTCGTTCGGCCAAAGCGCTGCACGCCGTCGCGGGCAGTGCCCTCCACCAGAATTTGAAAGTCGCGGCCCAGGTACTTTTCGTGATGTATCCGAAGTTGAATCTTCTGCTGCATTGACTGGAGGGCCATCAGGCGCTGCGTTTTTTCACTGTCCTCCACTTCATCCGTCCAGTTGTGAGCTTCCGTGAAGGGACGAGGAGAGTACTTGAAGGAGAACATCGACTCGAACAGGACTTCCTGGACCAGAGAGAGAGTCTGATCAAAATCCTGGGATGATTCACCTGGAAATCCCACGATCATGTCGGTGGAAAGGGCCATTTCCCGACCACAATCCCGAAATCTATCCACCCAGGTCAGGTACTCTTCCCTGTCATGCTGGCGGCGCATGCGTTTTAAAACGGCGTTCGAACCCGACTGAAGAGGAAGGTGAACGTGGTTGCAGATGTTTTCATTCTCCGCCAGAACGTCCAGGGTACTTTCTTGAAACTCCCGAGGATGAGGTGAGGTGAAGCGAAGTCGCTTCACACCGGGAATTCGGGCTGCCTGTGACAGCAGTTCGGCAAACCGCAGCCTGGGATGGTCCGGATCCCGATAGCTGTTGACCGTCTGACCCAGAAGGAGGACCTCGACAAAGCCCTGATCAACCGCGAGTCGGATTTCATCCAGGATCAATTTGGACGGACGGTTACGTTCTTTGCCCCGAGTGTGAGGCACAATACAAAAGCTGCAGTGCTTGTTGCAGCCTTCCATGATGGTGACGTTGGCTCGGAATGGACTCTGGCGCACTAACTCAGGTATTTCTACCGGACTGCGGTCAACCAGAAACTGAGTGGCCACACGGGGCGTGAGGGGATGGCTTTCTTGAATTTCGTCCAGTAAATCGGGCAGAGTGTGAACCATGTGAGTTCCGACCACCAGGTCCACGAAAGGCGCCTTGCGAAGCATTTCCTTGCCTTCCTGTTGGGCCACGCATCCGACCACGCCAATCAGAAAGTTGGGATGAGCGGATTTACGTCTCTTGACCTCGCCCAGACGACTGTAAACCTTGTGAGCGGCTTTTTCCCGAACGCTGCAGGTGTTGAGCAGGAACAAGTCGGCTTCCTCTACCGATGGAACCGCCACCAGGCCGCGCTGAGCCAGCAGGCCGGCAATCTTTTCCGTGTCGTGCAGATTCATTTGGCAGCCGAACGTTTCGATGAAGAAGCTACGGACCCTCATAACACTATCCATTCTAACCAACTTGGTCACTGAATAGAAGGCGGCGAGAGTCCGGGGACTCTCCCTTCTGACCCGGCCTGGAACCTGAGATGAAGAACGGGTGATTTGGGAATCCAGCCAGGGGGCTGGAATGCCTGTTTTGGCATACGGTGGGATGGGGGCCCTGTCGAAGGCGACTTCCGGGGTCAATTAAGACGAGGCAAGCGGCTCGGTTTTCCCTTTTTCCAGCAGTTCCGAAGCATGAGCACGAGTGGCGGCGGTCGTTGAGTGCCCGGCCATCATGCGAGCGATTTCCTCCACCCGGTCCTCTTCCAGAAGCCGGGATATGGAGACCACTGTGCGTTGACGACTTTGTTTTTTGTCCACCTGGAAGTGCTGGGAGGCATAGGATGCGATCTGAGGGAGGTGAGTCACACAAAACACCTGGTGATCGGCTGCCAGACGGGCCAGGCGTTCTCCAATGCTGGAGGCGACACGTCCCCCAATTCCGGCATCCACCTCGTCGAAGACCAGCGTCTTGGAGTAATCCTCCAGGGTCAAGATGGATTTCAGGGCCAGGACGGTGCGCGACAATTCGCCACCGGAGGCGATCCGGGCGATTGGCTGAGGGGCTTCACCTGGATTGGCACTGATCAGAAATTGCAGCTGATCCAGGCCCTTTTCGGTGGCATAGTTCGGGTCATTGGTCAGCTGAATGGTGAAGAGGGCATTTTCCATGTTCAGATCCGCCAGTTCCCTTTCGACCTGTCGGCTCAGCTTCTTGGCGCCACTCTGCCGTCTCTGGGAAAGACGGTCGGCCAGGTCAGCATAATGTGCCGACAGGGTGTCCTCCTCTCTCTTGAGCTCTTCGATTCGACTTTCTCTCACCGCCAGCTCCTCAACCTCCTTCTGGATCTCTTCCAGGTAAACCAGGATGTCGTCCACCGAGTCGCCGTAGCGGCGGCGGGCCTTTCCAATGTCAGCCAGTTGTTCCTCTACTGCCTCAAGGCGGGCTGGATCGAAGGCAATTTCGTTGACATAGTCCCGCAAGCGAAAGGCGATTTCCTCGAGACGATATTTTAGTTCGTGGATGGTGACGGCCAGCGATTTCTGGGTCGGATCCAGTGACGCAAGCTCTTCCAGATCCTGCTCCACCCTGTGCAGCAGACTCAAAGAGGAGCCCTCTTCTTCATACAGAGACTGGTAGGCCTGCTGGGAAGCCTGGGCTCGTTTCTCAGCGCTCCCGAGCAGAGCCTGTTCTTCTTTCAGTTTGATGTCCAGTCCGGGTGTCAATTGAAGCTTGTTGATATCGGCAATTTGAAACTCCAGGGTATCCAGCCGCTGCAACTTGTCCTGCTCACCAGCCTCGATTCGACCAATCTCTGATCGAACCTGAGACAGCTGGCCAAAGCATTCTCTGACCTGCTGCAACTGGGGGGTGTTGTCACAGAAGGCATCCAGAAACTCAAGTTGTACCGAGGGACGCAGGAGATGTTGTTGCTCATGCTGCCCATGGATGTCGGCGAGAAGGGTGCCGATTTCCGTGAGAGTTCCCAGGGGGACGAGCACGTTGTTAATAAAAACCTTGTTGCTGCCCGATACCGAGATCTCTCGGCGCACAATGAGTTCATCGTTTTCCAAAGGGATCCCGATGTCATGGAGGCTGGAGGATGCGGGGTGTTGGGAGGGAAGATGGAAAATCCCCTCCACCCTGGCCTTGTCACTGCCCTGCCGAACCATTTCCTGGGAGGCTCGTTCTCCCACCAGAAGACCCACCGCATCCACCAGGATCGACTTTCCCGATCCCGTCTCACCGGTGATGACGTTCAGGCCCGGGCTGAACTCAACCTCCAAATGGTTGATGAGAGCAAAGTTTTCAATTGATACGAACTTCAGCATGACGAAACCCAGACTCCTGACCGCTGCCCCCCTGGCCTCTACCGGTTGGGGGACGACTGTCAATGAAGCTCATCCTTACTTGTCATCTGAATTCTATCGAACACCGGTGTCTTCGCCGACATTCAACCGGCCAGGAGGCCCTGGAGATGTGCGCTCCACCTGCGTTACTGAACAGGTATGCGCTTTGGTTGTTTTCCGGCCCAGCCTTCAAGAAGTCGCGGTCACGCCCTCCAGGTCTGCATTCTTCAGCCGAAACAGTGTCCATTCACTCAGAGCGGTCGCCCCAAGCTTTTGATAAAAGTGGATGGCAGGCTCATTCCAATCCAAGACGGCCCATTCCAGGCGGCCGCACTTGTGCTTGCGGGCCACCCCTGCCACCTCTGCCAAAAGGGTACGGCCAATTCCCTTCCCTCGCTGCCCCGGGTTCACGTACAGGTCTTCCAGGTAAAGGCCGGGTTGAGCCAGGAAGGTCGAGTAGTTGAAAAAGTAGACGGCGAATCCAGCCGGTTTGCCGTCCCAGTCTGCGATCAAGACGTGTGCCACGGGGTTCGGGGAAAAGAGGGACTCCTGGAGTTTTTCCTGGGTTGCCTCTACCTGGTCCTCCAGTTTCTCGTAGCGTGCCAGCTGCTGGATAAACGACAGGATCAAGGGGGTGTCCTGGATCCCGGCCCTGCGAATCACTAATTCCGTCTCTGAAGGGGATCTTTTCATGGGTTTCATCCTCTAATAAATTCTCGAGCTGGAGTGAACGGTGGAACTTCGTACCCGGGAGCCCTGAGGGGGGGACACGTCCAGGTCGCCGAGAAGCTGGGAAATAATCGATGGCAGGCAATCCGTCAGGCTGGATGATCGTGGTATTGCAGCAGACAAATTGTGCATCATCCTGGTCAGGGCCCTGGTTGGGTGCGCAGATTTGACAGGCTATTTGGTTAACCTTGAGGTCGCTGCGCTCCCGGGAGGGCTTAATGGTATATGAGCATGCTCTCAGGTACAATCAAGCATACGGAATGAGTCGATCGAGATGATTTTTTTAGCCCAAGAAAGTTTTGGAAGCCTGGGATCCCTGGTGCTCAACAGCGGCCCCATGGCTCAGGCCATCCTGATCGTATTGCTGGCGTTCTCGGTTGCGTCCTGGACCATTATCGTCAAGAAAATTCGTTTCTACCGGGAAGTGAACCACCAATCCCAGGAGTTTTTCGGACTTTTTAGAAAAACCGCCAGCCTGTCTCAGCTGTACGGCGATTGCCAGCGCTACACCAAATCTCCGTTAGCGGGGATCTTCAAGAACGGTTATGAAGAACTGAATCACCAGATCAAGGCATCGGAACCCTCGGGGGAGCGGTCTGCAGCATCCGGAGCCCAGGGCTCACTCA
>JAZFRU010000225.1:0-2338 GCA_036445815.1 Acidobacteriota bacterium
GGCCAAGCTCCGCTCGGCCGCTCTTAAGACGCCCCAAGTATCTTCTTCAGACTGGCCCACTGAGAAAAGTGCTGGTCAAAGGTGCATTCAGTTTTAAACACATTGCGATCCAGCAAATCGACGGCAACCTTGAGCCAGGGAGTAAACTGCCCGGGCTCTTGGGCCACCTCCCCTTGAAGCTCCGGCCAGGTGATCCATCTATGCTCATGGACATGGTCGGGACTGGGATCCAGTGAATCGTTGTATTTTCCTACGAACAGCGCACAGTATTCATTCTCACACTGGTCTCCGTCAGACTCAAAATAAGTGAACGACATGACCCGGGTCATCTCCAGGGAGATTCCCCACTCGTCTTTCAGACAGCGCTGCACGCTCTCCTGATAACTTTCGTCTCGACCCTCATTGTGGAGGGGATGGGTGGCGCCGGCCAGATCCCACAGGCCGTCAAAGAGCTCATTCTTTCTCTTCTGAAGCAGGATTTTTTCGTCGTCGTTGTACACCAGAAGGACGACGGCTCGGTGGCGAAGACGTCGGTCAAGATGGCAGGCACTGCGAGTGGCGTACTCGATGAAGTTGTCCTGATCATCCACCACCATCAGAACCTGGGCCCCTCGATTGGAGGGATCCCCCTGCGATTCGGATGGCTTTGGATCGTGGGATTCTGAAGTCACGGTGGTCGGTAACTCTTGACGGATGGATCAGTGATTATTCGAAACGAACGATGGTGGCGTTCAGGCGGCGGGTATGAGCTTCGGATTTTTTCCACTGCACCAGAATGGGACTCTGGTAGAGCCCCTGGAGGATCGAACCGGTCCCTTCCTGATTGTGATCCGAGATGGGCAAACTGACCGATCGCTTCATCCGCAAAAACCTCTCGGCCGGCACCGCCAGGAACTTGTTGACAACCGTCTCAACAAGAGACTCGCTGAGACCCAGGGCATCCAGAAACTCATTGGCCAGATGAACCAGATCGTACTTGGCGTAGTCCCGAGCCTTGCTCGGAATAGCCTTCGGATCCTCCAGCATGTGTTTCCCCTTCTCGGCCATGAAGCGAAGAGGATTCCTGAGCACCTCGATCAGATCGTGCTGCATCAGGTAGGTTTCAAATTCATTGACCGTCAAACCGGCATAGCGCTCATTGGGGGCCAGGCTCAGGTCGATTCGGCCTTTGACGATCTCATGCCGCTTCAGCAGTTCCTGGAGTTCATCGTAGAGTCCCAGGCGCGAATCCTTGAGATTGACCGAATCCACCGTGTGCCCGGAGACGGGAACCGTCAGAGTGGCCGTGGCCGCCACGGTCTCGGTATTGAATCCGATCACCGTAGTCTGGCGCTCTCGTATGGTCTGGTCGTACACCCCGTCCAGGTCGACGAAGTAGACCGGCGTCCGGGGAGAATAGGTGGCGCAGTTGCTCAATCCCGAACCCATAAAGGTCAGATGAGAATCGGCGTTGCGTGGTTCCTGGACCCGCTGCTGCTCGCTCAGCTCGGTTCGCTGCTCCATTTGATCGTGCTGATAGTCGGCATCAGGCGGAAACAGTTGCTGAAAGGACTTCACATAGGCCCGCAAGGAGTCGCAGTCGTGATTGAGTCGGGCGCAAAAGCTCCGATCAAAATATCCGGCAGTGGTGTGGTAGGAATAGTAAAGCGCCTTCTTGTATTTCCCCATCAGATCACCCCACTGCTGGGTGAGCCGCTCGGTGACATTGATGACATCGAGTCTGGATTTAGGAGTCAGGGCCAGATCGATTGCCTTGGCAGATTCCATGGTTTCCTTTCAGGCATTTCAGTTTAACAGTCCCTGGAAGGCTTATACCAGTTTAGTCTGAAAAGCCTTGAGCCCGTCCTGCGCTCATCTTTTAAAGAACGGGAAATGACCTTCCCTGAAGCGCCTCGGCAAAAATCCCGCTGCGACTCCGGTTGATGACGTTATGGTATACAATACTCATCATGAACCTGGATGTTTTTGCAGAACTACCGGATGACGCCCGAGTCTGGATCTACCCCTTCGAACAGGAGCTGGACCCGCAGGGGGAGCAGCTGATCCAGCAGAAACTGGCACCCTTCATGACCCAGTGGGTCTCCCACGACGCCACCGTTCGGGGGACCTTCGAGATTTTCTTTCATCGTTTCGTGGTGGTGGCCGCCCACTGCGGAGAGGGCATCTCGGGCTGTTCGATGGACAGCCTGACCCGAAATTTCAAGGAAATCAATTCTTTCCACGGACTGGACGGACTCAAAGGAGGGATCCTTTACTTCCGCAACCGCGAGGGCGAAATCCAGGGAGTCCCCCAACTCAAGTTTCGTGAGCTCATCGACTCGGGAAGCATCTCGGCCGA
>JAZFRU010000226.1:0-2791 GCA_036445815.1 Acidobacteriota bacterium
TGGCCCTGGGAAGTTTTCTGGCCGGCCGGCTCATCGATAAGGTCAAGGATCCGTTGAAGACCTACGGTGTGCTGGAGGGGGCGATCGGGGCCTATGCGCTGCTTCTGCCGCTGTTGCTGGCCGGGACCGAGCCTCTGTTCCGATTCGTTTATCAAAATCTTGATCCTTCGTTTTACACCCTGAGCCTGCTCCGCTTTCTGGTGTCGGGTCTCATCCTGCTGGTTCCCACCACCCTGATGGGGGCGACCCTTCCGGTTCTGAGTAAATATTTTGTCGACCGGTCGGGCCGTCTGGGTCGGAACGTGGGGTTGGTTTACGGCGTGAACACCTGTGGTGCCGTGGTGGGTTCTCTGGCCGCGGGTTTTCTGCTCATTCCCTCCCTGGGCATCACCTGGACCATCCTGTTGGCGGCCCTGCTCAATCTTTCGATCGGCGGAGGTGCCTGGCTGGTGGCTGGGAAGAGCGCCCGATGGGAGCCCTCAACCGGCACGGAAAAGGTGACGGGCAAAAAGCCTAAAAGGAAAAGAGTCGAGCCGAACCTTCCGGCGACCTCGAGTTCCGTGATCTGGGTGGTCATGGCAGGGGTCGGACTCTCCGGCCTGGCCGCCATGATGTACCAGATTGCCTGGACCCGGGTGCTGTCTCTTTCCATAGGCTCTTCGGTCTATTCCTTCAGCCTGATCGTCACCGCCTTTATCGGTGGCCTGGCCCTGGGAAGTCTCCTTATTGCGACCATCATCGACAAGCCCAGGAATCTGGTCCTGGGGCTGGCATTGATTGAAGGGGGCATAGGAATAGCGGCTCTTCTGATCATCCCGCTGCTGGGCAAACTGCCCATCTTTCTTGCCGAATCGGTCCTGGGCTCTTCCTATTCCTTTCACTATCTTCAACTGGTTGAGTTTGCCATTATTTTTGGCCTGATACTGATCCCCACCAGTCTGATGGGAGCCGCCCTTCCCCTGGCCGTCAAGATCTGTTCCACCGATGTCAAACAGGTGGGAAGATCCTTTGGCAACGTGTATGCGGTCAATACCCTGGGCGCCATCACGGGTTCTGTGGTGGCAGGTTTTCTCTTGATTCCCTGGTTGGGCACCCAGGACAGCCTTCTGGTCGCCGTGGCCATCAATATCCTCGCCGCCGGTCTCATTCTACTGAGGGTTCCCAACCTGACCCTGCCGCGACGGGTGGGCGGATCGCTGGTGATGGCCGTGCTTCCGCTGCTGGTATGGAATCCGGTTTCCCAGTGGGATGCCAATATTCTCACCAGCGGGGCCTACCTTTACGCCGAGACCTACCGGGACACGTCAGCCCAGCAGAATATCGGACTCGAGGAGGCGATGAAAAAGGGACGCGAACTCCTTTTCTTCCGAGAGGGCCTTCACGCGGTGGTGTCGGTGCAGAAAACCTCCGATGGAGATCTCGTTTTGAACGTCAACGGCAAGACCGATGCAACGGCCCGTGGAGACGCTGCAACCCAACTCATGCTGGGGCATCTCCCGTTGCTGCTGAATCCGGACGCCGATGATGTTCTGGTGATCGGACTGGGGAGTGGGATGACCCTGGGAGCGGTGGAGCGGTATCCGGTCAGCCGCGTGGATGTGGTTGAGATAGAAGAGGCCGTGGTGGAAGCTCATGCCTTCTTCCAGGACTTCACCGGGGCAGTCCTGGAGGATCCTCGGGTCAACCTGATCGTGGCCGATGGCCGCAATCATCTTGCGCTGACCGATCGCAGCTACGACGTGATCATCTCGGAGCCTTCCAACCCCTGGATCTCGGGAATGGCCAATCTTTTCACCCAGGAGTTTTTCGAGCAGGCCAGTGCCCACCTTCTTCCAGAGGGAGTGATGTGTCAGTGGGTGCACGCCTACTCGATGTCCTCGGAGGATTTCAAAACGATCATCCACACATTTCGCTCCGTATTTCCCAACACCAGTGTCTGGGAAGCCTCCCTGGGAGGCGATTATCTTCTGGTCGGTTCCCGACAGGAGATTCCGATGAATCACCAGGTGCTGGTTGATCGGTTGAGAGATGAAGGATCAAGAGCTGATCTGGAGACCTTGAACCTGAGAGATCTGGCGACCTTCGCCGACAAACTGGTCATCGCCGGGAAGGCCGTTAATCGGTATACGAAAGGGGCCCCGCTCCATACCGATGACAATGCCCGGCTGGAATATTCAGCCCCCATAGCCCTGCTCCAGGATCGATCGACGGTACTTTTACAGGAGCTCTACAGCCATGCCTTGACGCCGGTTGAGGCGATGAAGTCCCTGGGCTGGATTGAGATCGCCGCCCGGATTGAAGATGACTCGTCCCGTCTCTTTCAGGCCAAGCAAGAAGTCCTGGCCGGATATGCCCACTTTACCGAGGGTGAGGCGCAAGGTGCGACCGCTCGGTTTGAAGAGGCCCTGCGGGTAAGCCCGAGGGACTACAATGCTTCCTACCTGCTGGCCAAACTCAACTACGGACTGGGGAAGAGTTTGAAGAATGCCGAGCGGCTGGAAGAGGCAAACCAGGCCTACCAAAAGAGCGTGAAGACCATCGAGAACTTCACCTCGGATGACCCCGCCTTGTTGTCGGGCCACTTTGATCTGGAGGTGACCTACGTGATGGCTCAGCTCGATCTGGGAATCATGGCTCTCAAAGCCGACCGCCTGACCGAAGCGACCCGGGCCTTCGAGCGATCGGTTTCAGGAGAAGTGCACTATGCCATTGCCCACAACAATCTGGGCATCGTCTATGATCGGAGCGGCCAGTATGACGCGGCCTTGACTCAGTACCGGTGGGCCACCCA
>JAZFRU010000227.1:0-15740 GCA_036445815.1 Acidobacteriota bacterium
TCATCCCGGACGGTCTCGAACCCAGGAACCTCGGAAGCTTGAATGTCACTCAACTGGGCAACCACATAGGCCCCTCCAGCCTGATAGGCTTCGAGGAACTGGCCCTGCTGCAGGGCAAAAATCTGTTGATAGAAATCGCTTGACACCGGCAGCTGGGGCAGGACATCTCCAAGGCCGAAGAAATCAGATTCCTGAGTCTGCATCTGGTAGGCCTGAGCGGCTGAGTCCAGGTCCGAGCCGTCCCGCGCTTGAAAAAGAATCTTGGCCGCCAGAGCCTGGGCCAGAATTTGAGCCTCCTCTTCCCGCAACAGGTCCTCAGCTGTCTGCCGACTGTCGATCGTCTTCACGTCGGTCACCTTGATGATGTGAAACCCGTAAGTCGTCGCGACCAGATCGCTGACGTCCCCCGGCTCCATGGAAAAGGCGGCCTCTTCGAATTCGGGAACCATCATGCCTCGTTTGAAAAAACCCAGCTCTCCACCGTTAATAGCCGAACCACTATCGTCTGAATGCTCTCGGGCCAACTCCGAAAAGTCTGCCCCGTCGCGAACCTGCTGGAGAAGGTCCTCCGCCTTCTCTTCGGCTTCGGGAGTGATCGAGGAAATGAGTATGTGGCTGGCCTGGACCTCGTCCTTCTCGGCGATGGTGGCCATCCGTTCAGTAATCTGCTGCTCGGTGAGCTCCACCTGGGCTTCGTCCTCGGGAACCAGGACGTACCGGATTCTGCGTTGTTCAGCGGTACGATAATTGTCCTGGCGTTCCTCGAAATAGGTCTGCAATTCCTCCTCAGCCACCTCCCCGGGATCTTCATCCTCAGGGTCGACGGCGATGTAACGGATCTTGAAATCCTGATTCAGGTTCAGGAACTCCTGCCGCACCTCGTCGTCACTGGCCTCGATACCGTCCGTCAGAACCAGGTTCAACTTCATACTCAGAATTTCTCGCCGCACCACCTCTTCGTAATCCTCAATCGAGTAATTATTGCTCTCCAAGATCTGCTGGTAGAGGGCTGAGCCCACGAACTGTCCATTATTTTGAAACACCGGAGTCGCCAGGATGCTGTCAGCGATTTCCTGCGGAGTCACCTGGAGACCCAGGATTTCAGCCGCATAGTCCATCACGTATTCGCTCACCAGTCCTTCGAGCGCCTGATCCTGCAATCCCAGCTGTCTCAGAATCTCGGGAGTGATCTGGTCAACCGGAAGACGCTGCCGAAAGTTTTCGAAGACCACTCCGTAACGCCTGCGGAATTCCGTCCAGGTAATGGCCTTTCCGGCCACCACGGCGACTTCCTGGGTGCCGAGGGTTCCGACCAATCCAGTGGGGGGGTCGACAAACAGCAAGGCCATACTTGCGCCAAGGCCGATAATGACGAGCCAGAGAACCCACTTCAGGGCCCCTTTTTTCCGTCTAAACAGGTCCAACATCTTCAGTTCCCTCTGCTTTTGAAAACACTCAGTATAGCATAGCCTCGGCTCTGATTGGTGCCTGGGGATCTTCGCGCATTCGCACGGCGGTAAGGGGGCTGCGGCAGGAACAGCAGCCTTCTGTTTCCTGGATTCTAGAGGGTGTGACCTCAAATCCCGGATCCCTCCCCCGGATGTGGCACAAATGTGTCACTATGGAAGCGTGTCAAGCAGTTGACACCAGACGATGAGCATGTGACGGGACGTCGCTGGCATGACCTCAGACCACAATTCTTTCCCTCCGACGGGGTTTGAGTTCTCCCGGAGCCAGAGGCACTTATCATCTTGATAATGCTTGAAATACGGGGCTTTTTAGGCCATACTATCCCCGCTGTTTCATGGGATAAAGTGGAGGTGCGAGACCGAAGCCAGGACGCCTTTCTATCTCTCTTTCGCGTGGTGTGAGAAATCAGGGGTGAAACATGCCCCAGGACAGTTAAATTTATGAAATCATGAGCTTCCGATCAATTTTCAGTTTCTTCTCAGATGATCTTGCCATTGACCTCGGCACCGCCAATACCCTGGTTTACGCCCGCGGCAGAGGAATCGTCGTCAACGAACCCTCGATTGTAGCCATCAATCGAAACACCGGGAAAGTCGAAGCGATTGGCCACGAAGCCAAGAAAATGCTGGGCCGGACCCCCGGTAACATCGTGGCGATCAAGCCCATGAAGGATGGGGTGATCGCCGATTTCGATATCACCGAGGAGATGCTCAAGTACTTCATCAAAAGGGCCCACAACCGCAATCATTGGCTCAGCCCCAGAATTGTCATTTGCATTCCCTCGGAAATCACTCAGGTTGAAAAAAGGGCAGTGAGAGAATCTGCGCTCAGAGCACGCGCCAGCGAGGTTTATCTGCTGGAAGAAGCCATGGCCGCAGCCATCGGAGCGGGTCTTCCCATCACCGAACCTGGAGGGAATCTCATTGTCGATATCGGAGGAGGTACAACCGACATCGCCGTGATCAGTCTTTCCGGCCCTGTCTACGGCCGTTCGGTTCGGGTGGCGGGAAATGAAATGGATGAGGCCATCATCCAGTACATCAAACGTAAGCACAATCTCCTGATTGGCGAACGCTCGGCGGAACAAGTGAAAATTGAAATCGGCTCAGCCGCGCCGCTGTCAGAAAAGATGACCATGGAAATCAAGGGCCGCGATCTGATCGAAGGGATCCCCAAGACCATCGTCATCACCGATGAGGAGGTACGGGAAGCCCTGTCCGACACCATCGACATCATCGTCAACGCCATCAGAGTGGCCCTGGAAAGAACGCCTCCGGAACTCTCTGCAGACATCGTCGACAAGGGAATCGTGGTGACCGGAGGCGGAGCGTTATTGAAAAATCTGGATGTCCGCATGAAGGAAGAAACGGGCCTGCCCATCTTTCTGGCCGAAGACCCACTCTCCTCGGCAGTGTTGGGGACGGGTAAAGTTCTGGAGGATCTCGCTCTTCTCAAGCGAATCAGTTGCCAATGATCGCCCTGCTCCAGCGCAAACCGGCCATCCCACTCGCGTTGCTCCTGTTGGCAAACTTGCTGCTGCTCACCGTTCAGGTGAGAAACCCGGAGGGACGTCTGCTGATCCGATCCTGGAGTCTGTTGGTTTTCACCCCGATCGCTTCCACCGTACATTTCGTTGTCGACGGCGTGAGCGGAGGTATCGGACGATATGCTCTGCTGTTTCGGGCCCAGGAGGACAACGAAAGGCTGCGCGCTGAAAATGCACGACTGGGAGTAGAACTGGCCCAGCTGCGAGGAATCGATGCTTTACTTGCCAACCGTATCGAGAACGGATCGCTGCAAAAAAGGCAGTTCCTGTTTGACACCTACCTGGCACCGGTCATCTGGAAGAATGCTCCCTTTTATGCCCACCGTCTGGTGGTCAACGGCGGAACTCGGCAGGGGATACAAAAAGATGATGCGGTGATTGTACCGGAGGGGATTGTGGGAAGGGTCTGGACGACCACTCCTTTCAACTCCGAGGTGGAATTGATCACCAATGACGGAACCGCTGCAGGGGCCATGCTCGAGGATACCCGCTTACAGGGTGTGATTCAGGGTGATGGGTCCGACATTCTACGGTGGAACTTCATCCCCAACTATGAGTACGTCGAGGTGGGCGACATCGTTTACACCTCGGGCACGGATCGGATTTATCCCAAGGGTTACCCCCTGGGTGAGGTGATTCAATCCCGGAAGGGATCGTCCGTTTATCGAGATATCCGGGTCAAACCTTTTGTGGACTATCTGCGCCTCGAAGAGATCATGGTGGTTGTATCGAAGTAATCGGCAGGCTGAGAAGGAGCCGGCCAAACCGGGAGCGGAATGTGCCCCATGGTTGAACACTACTGGAAGGGAGAGGAGATTGAATCAGATCGTCCGCAACTCGGAGGTGGCCGTTCTCCTGGCAATCACCGCCGTGACCGAAAGTCTCTTCGCCAATTACCTTCCCGTGGCCCTGTATCTGGATCTACCTCTTATTTTCTCCCTCTACGTCGGGTGGCATTCCTCACCCTCACGAGGCGCCCTCTGTGGGATCGGGTTCGGATGGCTCCAGGATGCCATCTCGGGGATCTACCTGGGAGTAAACGGTTTGACCAAAACCGTCATGGGCTTTGGCGCGTCTTACCTGAGCAAATGGCTGCTGGTGGAAGGCCTGTTGGCCCGCTGCATCCTGATTGGCCTCCTGTCCCTGACGGACGATCTGCTGGTCGCGGGCATGAGGGCCCTGCTGGGACAAACCATTCAACCGGAGATCTGGCTTCGAATGCTCATTCGGGTTCCCCTGACGGGAGTCGCGGGAGGGGTTTTCTTTCTTGTTTATGACTGGGTCAAGTTTCCTGAAAAGGACTTCTCACAATGGTAGCCCGGATGATGCCGGCCCCGGAATATAAGGGACGCAATGCCCGTATACCAGGATAATCGAGAACTTCTCCAGCGGGTTCGCTGGCTTCAAGTCGTCTTCATCCTGGTGTTCATCGGATTATTTGCCAAGTTGTGGTCTCTGACCGTACTCGACTTTGAGCTCTACAAAAATCTCGCCGAACGGAATCGGGTTCGAACCATACCTGAACTGGCGCCTCGTGGACTCATCTACGACCGGGAAGGCCGGGTCCTGGTGGACAATGTCTACGCATTCAACCTGCTGGTGTTTCGCGACGAGATCCAGAATGTCAGTGAGACCCTCGATTTTCTGGTGGATGGATTAGGCCTCGATCGAGAAACCACCCAGGAGCGCCTGAAAGAGACAGGCATCTACGACATCTATCGAGCCATCATCCTGAAGGAAAACCTCACCCTGGAGGAGACCACCTATCTTCTGGCCCGCCAGGCGGAGCATCCGGAACTGGGAATCCTGAAACAGCCCCGGCGGATCTATCGATACGGAAGTCTGGCGGCCCATGTGGCCGGCTACATCGGTGAGGTTTCCAGGGAGCAGCTCCAGCAGAGTGAATTCAAAAAGAACCGAGCGGGAGACATCGTGGGCCAGTTCGGAGTGGAGCGGACCTACGACGAAGGTCTGACGGGAAAAGATGGCCGCCGGCGAGTTCTGGTCGACAGCCGGGGCAAGTTTCTTCAGGATCTGGATCATTCAGAGCCGATTCGGGGCGAGGGATTGACCCTGACCATCGACCTGGATTTACAGGCCGAGGCGGAGTCGCAACTGGGGGATGCCCCGGGTGCCGTGATCGCCTTCGATCCTCAAACGGGAGAGATTCTGGTCATGGCCAGCAGGCCCGCCTTTGATCCCAACCAATTCGCCCTTCGCATCACTCACAAAGAGTGGGAACAGCTGCTCAACAATCCGGATCATCCTTTGCAGAATCGTACCATCCAGAGCACTTTTTCTCCGGGATCCACCTTCAAGATCATCATGGCACTGGCAGGACTGGAGAAAGGAATCATCGATAGTGAAACCTCCGTCTACTGCGGGGGCAGCGTGGATCTTTACGGCAATCGTTTTCATTGCTGGAAAGCCGGAGGCCACGGTCAGGTCACCCTGCGTGAAGCGATTCAACATTCCTGCAATGTCTACTTTTATCTCCTGGGCCAGAAACTCGGCATCCAGGACATCGCATCCTTTTCCCGCCGCCTGGGACTGGGCGACTCCATGGGAATCGACCTTCTGGGTGAAGTCATGGGCCTGGTTCCCAGCGAAGAGTGGAAAAGAGAGGTGCGGGGAGAACCCTGGTATGCCGGGGAAACCATCTCCCTGGCCATTGGCCAGGGTCCGCTTCTGGTGACCCCTGCCCAGCTGGCTCGGGCCGTGGGCATCGTGGCAACGGGCAAGGCGCCCAGGTTACATCTGATCAAAACAGAATCCCCCCAACCCCCGGAGCAGAGTCTGTTTCCAACCCCTCACTTCTCTCCGGAAAACCTGGAGATGGTCCGTGATGCCCTGTGGAGCGCGGTCAACGAAGGCGGGACGGGACGAGCCGCCCAGGTAACGGGCTTTGACGTCGCAGGGAAAACCGGCACCGCACAGACCATCAGCCTGGAGACTCGAGAGAAACTGTCCGACGAAGAAGCGGAACAGTTTGAACCCAATGCCTGGTTTGTGGGGTTTGCTCCCCGGGATGATCCGGAGATCGTTGTGGCCGTGATCTTGCAAAGAGGAGGATCCGGAGGTTCCGGAGCGGCGCCGGTAGCCAGAGAAGTCCTCAAGGTCTATTTCGACAAACACCAGAAGGCTCAACCTGATGGGATGGAACTGGCCTCCAAGATCAAGAGCAAACCAAGGTTGTAAGTCATGTTGACCCGAAGGTTCCTGAGTCAGTTCGACTTTTTCCTTTTCCTGGCTGCGGTGATTCTGGCTTTGATCGGGGCAATGGGAATCTACAATGCCAGCGCGGAAGCAGCCAATTACAGTCTGTTCGTGCGACACCTCCAGTGGATTGGATTGGGCATCGTGGTATGTCTTGTCGTCACCTTGGTTGATTACCACATTTTGACCGACCACGCCTTCCTTCTCTACGGCCTCACTACTCTGCTCCTGTTGGGTATTCTCTTTTTTGGAAAGGAAATCAATGGCAGCAAGAGTTGGTTCACGCTGGGTGACATCAGCTTTCAACCCTCGGAGATCGCCAAGGTGGCCGTTATCCTGGTGTTGGCACGATATCTGAGTGAAATCAACGCCAGCTACCTTGAGCACCGACACCTGTTCGCTCTCGGCGGACTCACCCTGCTCCCCATGTTCTTGATCACCCTGCAGGGTGATCTGGGGACGGCTTTGATGTACCTCCCCATCCTTTTGGGTGTTGTCATGGTGGCCGGGCTGAGAATGCGCTTCCTGATCGGAACTATCATCATCGCCCTGTGTGTGACTCCTTTCGGATGGTTCCTTCTCAAGGACTACCAGAAAGAGCGAATTCTGGTGACCCTGGATCCGGGACGCGATCCTCAGGGAATCGGATACCAATCTCGTCAGTCTCAGATCGCCATCGGATCGGGGGGGCTGTTCGGCAAGGGGTTGGGCCAGGGATTGCAGAGTCAACTGGGATTCGTGCCCGAGATCCACACCGACTTCATCTTCGCCATTCTGGCGGAGGAAATCGGATTTGTCGGCTCGATATTCATGCTTATGCTCTACTTGTTGGTCCTGATGCGATTGATCCGAATTGCAGAAAACGCTCGTGACCGGGTGGGAATTCTCCTGATCACAGGCGTCACCAGCCTGATTTTCTTCCAGGTAGCGATCAATGTGAGCATGACCGTGGGGATTGTGCCTCCGATCGGGATTCCCCTCCCCTTGCTCAGCTATGGAGGGTCTTCCACGATCACGACATTCGCGGCCCTGGGACTGGCGCTGAACGTCCACCAACGCCGGTTCGTCTACTCGCCGGCTTCCGGCCCCGACCCGAGATCACTGCGATCTCACTTGCCAGCGTCCCTCTCCAAACACTATAATAGTTAAAGACTTAGGTGCGATAAGCACAATTTAGGTCGTGATTTTAAGCTTTTTTTTGGAGAAGCTTTAGGGAGAGCGCGTCGGAGGCGGGACACAGATTGATGCCCCGCAGACGTTGGCTCCCTTTTTTGGGAAGAGTTTTAGAAGAGTTTTGAGTGTGAATCAGTATTTGAGAATGTGCCTACCCTTCTTCTATTTTTTGTGTCCGCTAGAGTCAGGATGAGTCGATTACAGGAACAGCTGTGACCGTTAGCGGATCGTAACTCTCCCTCCGATGTAGTGAGCTTCTCCCTTATTGCTCGAGTGATGCATCCATTCTCCAATGCATCGCCGAAGAAATCGCTCCGATAAGAGCGATACGGCGCTTGGCAAAGAGAATCCATGCCGCATTCGGCCTCGAACAGTCACGCCCTTGAGGCCTGCCTGTTCGATAGGGAGTGTCATGTCAAAAGAATTATTGATTTCCTCGACGAGCCTGG
Source organism: Acidobacteriota bacterium (assembly GCA_036445815.1). Taxonomy (GTDB): domain Bacteria; phylum Acidobacteriota; class UBA6911; order RPQK01; family JADFOI01; genus JAPYTY01. The sequence continues at coordinate 7,855 of JAZFRU010000227.1, forward strand.
AAACCAAGCTCGCCATCCTGGAGGACGATCAGGTCACGGAAATTTTCCTTGAGAGGTCCGATAGTCGACGAACTCTGGGGAATATTTACAAAGGCAAGGTCTCTCGGGTTCTACCGGGCATGCAAGCGGCGTTTGTGGACATCGGCCTGGGTCGGGACACCTTTTTGTATGTCACGGATTTCTTCGAGGACTACGAACAGTACGAGGAGCTGTTCCCGGACGGAGAAGAGGAATACGCTGATCTGCTGACCGAGGCAGACGGGCAGTCGGATACCGTCGAACCCGAAGAAAATGGACCTCCCCAGCAGCAGTTCCTGAGAGAAATCGGTCAGATCTTGCCCGAAACTCTCGACTCCCCGATCGGTCTGAGCACCTATCCCGGATCTCAGCATTCTGCGGTCGAGGCAGAGATCGATCCCTATCGACCTCAGATTCTTCCCGCTTACTTTCCCCCAGTCGTCGAGCGCGACGATTCGGTGATCCCCATCGTGACTGCCCCGGAACCCCTGCCCGACCCATGGGAGAAGAAAGCGCCGCCCAGCCCATCATCCTCTTCACGTGGACCCCGGAAAAATAAGAGAAAGAACTCCAAGCAACGAAACGGGCAGGCCCTGATCGGAGATCTTCTGCACGAAGGAAAAGAGATTCTGGTTCAGATCGCCAAAGAACCCATCGGCAAAAAAGGGGCCCGGATCACCTCTCACTGCGTCTTACCCGGACGCTTCCTGGTATTCATGCCGACCGTCGAACACGTGGGCGTTTCCAGAAGGATCGTCTCCGACAAGGAGCGTGATCGTCTCAAGAAAATGATTCGCCGATTGAGGGGAACCGATGGCAGAGGATTCATTGTGCGAACCGTGAGTGAGAATCAGGATGAAGAGGATTTTCGCAGAGACATGGGCTACCTGACACAGCTCTGGGAGGAGATCCGCACCAAGGCGGACCGTCAATCGGCCCCCTCACTGGTGTACTCGGAACACAATCTGATTCACCGGGTCGTCAGAGATTATCTCTCCGATGAGTACCGGACCATCCTGGTGGACGACAAACAGGAATATGAACGGCTCGTGGAGTTTGTCAATCAATTCAACCCGGAACTGGGAAATCGGGTACGCCTGTATGACAAGAGCAAACCCCTGTTTGACGAATTTGGGATAACGGCAGAGATTGAAAAGGCGTTGCATCAGAAAGTTCGACTCAAGCAGGGCGGACACCTCGTCATCAATCAGACCGAGGCGCTGGTCGCCATTGATGTCAATACAGGGAAATTTGTCGGGAACACCAATTCTCTGGAAGACACCATTGCCCAGACCAATCTGAACGCAGTCAAGGAAATCGTTCGTCAGCTGCGCCTCCGAGATCTGGGAGGCATCATCATTATTGACTTCATCGACATGGAGGAGCGCAAGAATCGACAGAAGGTTCTGACTGCTCTCCAAACGGAACTGGCCAAGGATAAGGCCCCGTCAAAAATGCTGCAATTCAATGAATTCGGACTGGTGGCCATCACTCGGAAAAGGGCCAAGCAGTCTCTGGAAAGACTTCTGTGCCAACCCTGCAACTACTGCAAGGGAACCGGAGTGACTCAATCGATTCGAACCATCTGTCATAACATCCATCACGAAGTCCAACAGATACAGGCCAATCGGAGAGGCAACCGGGAAATCGTCATTCGTTGCCATCCGGAGATCAAACAGGCCCTTCGAAATGGGCAAAGGCAGGTCCTGAAGGAAATCGAACAGATGACCGGCAAGACGATCTCCATAAAAACCGACCCCCTCATCCACATCGAGCGGTTCGAGGTGATCAAGGCGTGAAGCCAAATGGCGGATCAGAATCCATGAATCAACAGGAAGATTACTTTCACAAGCTCTTGACCCTGATGGAAACCTTGCGGGGGCCCAAGGGATGCCCCTGGGATCGGGAGCAAACCCGAGAGACTCTCAAACCCTTGCTGGTTGAAGAGGCCTATGAAGTCCTGGAAGCTCTGGACGGGTCGGATCCGGAGGAACTGTGCGATGAGCTGGGAGACCTTCTCTTTCAGGTGATTTTTCACAGCTGCATCGCCAAGGAACAGGGGGAGTTTGACATCCACGACGTGTGCCGCCGAAGCTTCGACAAGATGGTGGGCCGCCACCCTCATGTCTTTGGATCGGCGTCTTACAAGGATTCCGAAGAACTACTCAAGAATTGGGAAGACCTCAAGGCGGCCGAGAAATTGGAGGCCGGAAAAAGCGTCACTCGCGAGTCTATCCTGGATGGGATTCCTGACAGGATACCCGCTCTGCATGGCGCCTATCAGACCTCATCCAAGGCAGCTCGGGTAGGGTTCGACTGGGAAAACCTGGAAGACATCCGAGACCAGGTTCTGGAGGAGTTCCAAGAGCTCCAGGAGGCCGTCCAGGAAGGTGATGCGGACAAGATCAAGGAAGAGGTCGGAGATCTTCTGCTGGCGGCGCTCAATATATCGCGCCGGCTTCAGATCGATCCAGAGACCGCACTGACCCGTGCCAATCGCAAGTTTTCGACACGCTTCAAGACCATGGAGAAACACTTCAAGGGAATGGGACGGGCTCTTCAGGAGGTTCCCGTTGATGAAATGGAGGCCTTTTGGCAAACTCACAAACACGATAACCCCTGAAACCAGGGGCACCGGGACCAATAAGGGAGGACTAAGAACATGAGTGATTCCAAAGATTCGGAAGAGGAAAATTCAACCAGCCATTTCAAGGTAACCGATCGACGGCAGTTCACCCCCGAAGGGGAGGTTCGCCAGCAATCCGAGGAGGCACCCGAGACGGAACCTCAGTCCGCAGCGCCACCTCCTCCAGAGGTGGAAGCCCGTCCTGAGCGGATTCCGGAAGAAACGCCTCCGGAAACCTCTGATTCGGACACTCCAGAGGGGATGAACTTTGCCTCTTTTCTTCTCTCCCTGGCGACCACAGGAATGGTCCATCTGGGTGAGATTCCAGAACCCACAACCGGACAGAAAATGGAAAACCTGGAAGCCGCTCGCCAGATGATCGACATCCTCGACATTCTCAAGGTCAAAACAGAAGGCAACCTGTCGTCCGAGGAGACTCAACTGATGGAGAACCTGCTGTATGAACTGCGGATGAAGTTCCTCGCCAAATCGAACGTCGTACAGCCCGGATGAGGATCACCTTTCTCGGTACCGGAACCTCACGGGGCATTCCCACAGTCGGCTGTCAATGCAAGGTTTGCAGGTCGACCAACCCCAGGAACAAACGGCTGCGCGCCTCTCTGTTGATCGAAAGTGAGGTCAACGTCGTCATCGATACTTCAGTGGATTTTCGCACCCAGATGTTGAGGCACAATGTCACCAAACTCGACGCCGTGGTCTATACCCACTGCCACGTGGATCACATTCTGGGTCTGGATGATGTTTATCCCTTTAACATGTGGTCGGGAGAGACCACCCAAGCCTATGGAAGCCCGGCGACCCTGGAAGAGATCCAGATGACCTTTCGCCATCTCTTTCGAGGGGAACTCTACCCGGGAGTTCCAGGGCTGGAACTCGTTCCCATCGACGGCAACTTCGACATCGGAAACCTGAAATTCGAACCCCTTGAAGTTCTGCACGGCCAGATGCCGGTGCTGGGATTTCGGGTGGGCCGCTTCGCCTACATCACCGACGTCAGTCACATCCCTGAAAAAGCTTTCCAGCAGCTCAAGGGAATCGATTACCTGGCGCTGGGAGGCCTGAGATACCTCACTCATCACAAGCACTTCAGCCTCTCCGAAGCCACTGCAGTGGCTCAGCAAATTGGGGCCAGAGAAACTTTTTTGATTCATATGAACCATGACGTGGACCATGATGAGGGAAATGCCTCCTTGCCTGAATCGGTAAGTCTTGCCTACGACGGCCTGAGCCTGGAGATCGATTGACGCCATGCAAATCATCCAGAGTCTTACCGATTTCCCCAGATCGTTGAGCTACCCGGTCATGACGATCGGTGTCTTTGACGGGGTCCATTCAGGTCACCAGCTCATTCTCGACCGGTTGTCCCAACGGGCCAGGGAAAAAAAGGGAACGTCGGTACTACTGACTTTCACGCCCCACCCCCAGAAGATCATTTCCCCAGCCCAGGCACCACTCCTTCTGCAAACCAGACATCAGAAAGAAAGGATCCTGGAAACTAAGGATGTGGACATCATGCTTCGCCTCCCCTTCACGCGCCGGCTGTCTCTTTACAGTCCCTCGGAATTCGCGCGTCAGATCCTGCACAATCATGGGATCCGCGAGATTCACGTGGGCAGTAATTTCCGCTTCGGCCATCGACGCTCCGGCAACATTGCGACGCTGGCGTCGCTGGGAGAGGAATTTCGATTTGAAGTTCACGAGATCGTACCCGTTTATCATCACCAGACTCGCATCAGCAGCAGCTACATCCGACGCCTTCTGTCCGCCGGAAGGACCACTCTGGCCCGTCGTCTGCTGGGACGTCCTTACCAGATCGAGGGGATCGTGGTGCGGGGATCGGGTCAAGGAGCTCAGTTGAATTTCCCCACCGCCAACCTGGACCTGGAGAACGAGCTCATTCCCGCTACCGGCGTCTATGTGAGCCGAGCCCATCTCAACGGCAATACCTACCCTGCCGTGACCAATATCGGACATCGCCCCACCCTTCGTGAGCAGACCTCCCACACACCCGTGGTCGAACCCCATCTTCTCGACTTCGAGGAGAACATCTACGGCAAGCACATGAAGCTCGATCTCTGCTTCCGTCTGCGTTCCGAGAAACAGTTTGAGAGCGTCGAAGATCTCAAAAGACAGATCGGGAAAGATGTGGAGAGAACACGAAGGTATATGCAAAAATTAGCGGACCTGTAGGACTAGGAACGGAGGGAACCCGGAACATCATGGCTATCAGTACCCAAGAAGTTGAGAAGATCGCGAACCTGTCTCATCTGCGTTTTACCCCGGAAGAGTTGCAGCGGTTCGTCGACCAGTTCGAGAAGATCCTGGAGTATTGCGCTCAACTCGAGGCACTCTCAACGGACGACGTAAAACCCACCTATCATGCCCTGACAGATGAGTTGGAGACCCCCCTGCGTGAAGACCAGGTCAAGCCTTCTTTGTCGACCCGGCAGGCCCTGGCCAACGCTCCTGATTCCACGGATGAGTATTTCTGTGTCCCTGCGGTGATTGAATGATCCATCAGCTCTCTATCCGAGAACTCCGTGACGCCATCACCCGCAAGGAGTTCTCGATTACCGAGGTCGTCCAGGGGTTTATCGATCGCATCGATCAACAAGAGGGAAAGATCAGGGCATTTCTGAGTGTCTCCCTCGAATCGGCGCTGGCCCAGGCCAGAGCACTGGATCAGAAACTGGCCCAGGGGGAGATTCAAAACGGACTGTTGACGGGCATCCCTGTGGCCATCAAGGACAATATCGTCACCGAGGGGGTTGCGACCACCTGCGCGTCACGTATTCTGGAAAACTACATCCCTCCCTATGACGCCACGGTGGTTCGCCGCCTGAAAGAACACGGGGTCATTGTGCTGGGGAAAGCCAACTGCGACGAATTCGCCATGGGATCGAGTACCGAGAACTCGGCCTATTTCACCACTCAGAACCCCTGGGATCTGGAAAGGGTCCCTGGTGGATCCAGCGGCGGTTCGGCTGCCGCAGTGGCGGCATGGGAAGTCCCCGGTGCCCTGGGCAGCGATACCGGAGGATCGATTCGGCAGCCGGCTGCTTTTTGCGGAGTGGTGGGACTCAAGCCCACCTACGGTCGTGTTTCCCGCTACGGCCTGGTGGCCTTCGCTTCCTCTCTGGATCAGATCGGCCCGCTGGCCAACAACGTTGAGGATGTGGCCCTGCTGCTTCAGGCCATCGTGGGGGCCGACGACAGAGATTCCACTTCCGTGGAACGACCGGGCGAAGACTATCTCGAGGATTTGGGAAAAGACGTCCAGGGATTCAAGATCGGGGTTCCCTCCGAGTGGTTCAGTTCGGGACTGGATCCCCAGATTGAACAGGCGGTTCAAGCGTCCATCCAGAAACTGGAAGGCCTCGGATGCTCCATTCAAGAGGTTCACCTACCCCATTCCGAATACGCCATCAGCACCTATTACATCATTGCTCCTGCCGAAGCGAGTTCCAATCTGGCCCGCTATGACGGCGTCAAATATGGGTATCGCCATCCGAACGCCGCAAATCTGGAGGACCTGTTCCGTTCAGCGCGCAGCCAGGGATTCGGCGAAGAGGTAAAACGCCGTATCATGATCGGGACCTATGCCTTGAGCTCAGGCTATTACGACGCCTATTTCTTGAAAGCCAGCAAGGCCAGAACCCTGCTGAAGAACGATTACCTGGAGGCCTTCAAGGAGGTGGACTTTCTGGTGGGACCCACCACGCCTTCACTCCCCTTCAAGATGGGCGAAAAAAAGACCGATCCCCTGGAGATGTATCTCATGGACGCCTACACGGTCACGGCCAATCTGGCCGGCATCCCGGGGCTGGCCATGCCGTGCGGCTTCAGCCAGGAAGGACTTCCCATCGGCCTCCAGATCCAGGCGCCCCATTTCGAGGAAGCGAAACTCCTGAGGCTGGCTCATGCGCTGGAGACGGAACTGGCGGTTCAACGGCCGACACTGGCCGTGGACCGATAGGGTCGCCGTTTCACGTTCAACGTTTCAGGTTTCACGTGAGTTGAAGAGAGCCGCTCATAGAGCGGCCGCTACATTGACCTCGCCACCTGATCGGTGGGCGCACGGCCCAGACTGTGTCAAAAACTAAAACATGCAGGGAATCACAGATGGGCACCTTTCGTTCAGATGGCCAGCCCAGTGTAGCGGCCGCTCTATGAGCGGCTTTCCGGATTCGGCGCACTGAGGCGCCTCCCACACTACGGTGGCCACAACGATTTCTTGTGGTTTGGCGGGTAATTGACTACAATCTTACCAGTAAGATCAACTCATAGACCAGAGGAATTACTCTTTTATGTCCAAACCAGCAACAACAAAGATGTCTTCAAAGGGTCAGATTGTCATCCCTGAGAATATCCGCGATCGTCTCGGTCTCAAACCCGGCGAACAATTTGTCGTGGTAGGAGAAGACGATGTCGTTATCCTCAAGAAGATTACACCTTTGTCGATGGCAGACTTCGATGAGTTGATCAACTCTGCAAGACAGCAAGCAAAAAAGGCTGCCATGAAACGTTCCGACATCTCAGCTGCGGTAGGAGCTACACGGGGTCGTAGGTGAGGGTCGTCCTCGACACGAATGTCTTCGTTTCCGGCGTCTTCTTTAGCGGGCCACCTTATGAGATTCTCAAAGCGTGGCGCGACCGAAAAATCATTTTGGTATTCTCGCCCGAGATTCTGGATGAATATAGAAGAACCGGCGAAAAGCTGTCCCGTCGGTACGAAGGAGTAGATCTCGATCCATTTCTCGCACTGGTTGTACTGAACGGCAAGATGTTTGAATCCGCCGTCCTGGATGAAGCCGTGTGCGAGGATCCGGAAGATGACAAGTTTTTCGCGTGTGCCCTCGCGAGCCATTGCACAACGATCATCAGTGGTGACAAGCACCTGCTCAAGGCTTCAGGATACCGTGACATTGAAGTACTCAAGCCTAGAAAGTTTTTGGGAATTCACCTGTGACGGACCGAGTAGCCGAACAAAGATAAAAAGGCCACTCAAGCCCGTGCCACCTTCGCGCGGCTGTTCGCCCATCCGGATTCGGCGCACTGAGGCGCCTCCCACCTTCCGGACCCACGTGAACCCTTAAACATGAAACGCGGCTGGTCAACCCGACCTACAGTCCCAGGACACGCATTATCAAGCTCGGCTGCATGATGCTTTGTGGCGGCTCGACCAGAGACATCGCATCCATGAGGGCCTTGCGGGCTTCCA
>JAZFRU010000228.1:0-3581 GCA_036445815.1 Acidobacteriota bacterium
CCCGGGCATGGTCATTCGACAGATCAAACTGGACATTCTGACGATTGACGATCTGGGATTGCCTTCCATTATCAAGGATCTGGTCATGACCAAGAGGGGCCTGATATTGGTCGTGGGAGCAACGGGATCAGGAAAGTCCACGACCCTGGCCGCCATGGTTGACGAACGCAACACCAAGGAGTCGGGACACATCATTACGATCGAAGACCCGGTAGAATACGTCCACAGTCATAAAAAGTGTGTTGTCACCCAGCGGGAAGTAGGAATGGACACCCATTCCTTTCAGGCGGCCTTGAAAAACACCCTTCGGCAGGCTCCCGATGTGATTCTCATCGGGGAGATCCGTGATACCGAGACCATGGAAGCGGCCATCACTTTTGCGGAAACCGGGCACCTGGCCTTTGGAACCCTGCACTCCAATAACGCCAATCAGGCGATCGAGCGTATCTTGAACTTTTTCCCGGAGGAACGTCATCCCCAGATTTACCTCCAGATGTCGTTGAATCTGAAGGCCATCATTTCCCAGAGATTGGTCAAGACACTGGAGGGCGGGCGGGTCGCCGCCGTTGAACTGTTGCTGGATACTCCCCGCATCAAAGATCTGGTCAAAAAGGGGGAAATCGATATCATCAAGGAAGCCATGGAGCAGGGCGAACCGGAGGGTTGTCAAACCTTCGACAAGGCTCTTTTTGACCTGTACATGACCGAAAGAATTGATTTTGACCAGGCCCTGGCCAATGCTGACAGCGCCAACAATCTGCGCTTGAGAATCCAGAATGAAGAGAGAAAATCCGGCGAGGCAGAATCGAGCAAACCAGATTTTCGAATCAAGCGAGATATTCTTCATTAGAGGCGAAAGACAGGAATGATTTATGCGGGTTGGGCTTGATGGTTGACCCTGCTGGATGTAAAACGCTACTCTAAAATACGGGATCTTAATGTGAACTAACTGGCCGAACAGCATTCGGCCTTTCGCAAACATTGCTATGGCTGTGAACGTCGTTGAAAAAGGCGCCACCGATATCCGAGAGCTGAAGGCTCAACTGGCCTACCGTCAGTCCCTTCAGGAAATCACCAACGAGATCAACTCGGCTGAAAACCTGGACTCCATTCTCATTGATCTCAAGGACCGGATTCTCTACCTCTTTAAAGCCGATCGGATCACGATTTACGTGGTGGATTCCGGGACCAATGAGCTCTTTTCACGGTTCAAGGTGGGGACCGAGTTAAGCGAAATTCGCATTCCCATCAACCCCGACAGCATCGCAGGTTATACCGCTGCCAGTGGAGCCACCCTGAATATTTCAGATGCCTATGATGATGAGGAAATTCAGGCCATCCATCCTGACCTCAATTTTGACAAGAAATGGGATGAGAAAAGTGGATATCGAACGGCCCAGGTTCTGGCGACACCGGTTAAATTCGAAGGAGCTATCCTGGGAGTTTTACAGCTCATCAATCGTAAGGATGGAACCGGCTTTCGGCACGATGATGAGATTTCGGCTCAGGAGATCTCCAAGATCCTGGCTATCGCATTTCAAACTCAGCAAAGACTGGCTCGCCGCCGGCCGACTCGATTTGACTATTTAACGACCAAGGGAAAGCTCAATCAGCAGGAGCTGGACAAGGCCATGACTGCCGCTCGAGAAAAAGGGGTCGAAGTCGAGGGCCTGTTGATGTCGGATTACCATGTCAGTAAAGACGATGTGGGGGCGGCTCTGGCTGAATTCTACAAGTGTCGCTTCATCAAATTCGATGACAAGATCGCCATTCCAGGCGATCTTCTGCACAATCTGAAGAAAACCTATCTAAAGAATAATATCTGGGTTCCACTGGAGACGACCAAGGAAGGTAAGATCGCGGTTTTGATGGATGATGCCAATCATCTGGCCAAACGCGACATGGCTCAAAGCCTCCTGAAGACCACAAATATCGAATATTGCGTGAGTCTCAAGGAAGACATCCTCAAATTCATCGAATTCTTCTACGGCGGGCCGGTGGACGAAGGTTCCATGGATGACATCATGGCCGAATTGGCCGAGGACTCTCTGATAGAGGAACAGTCTGAGGAGGTCTCGGAAAGTGATAGCGCCATTGCGCAGTTGGCCAACAAAATCATCAATGACGGCTACAACAAGGGCGTTTCGGATATTCACATGGAGCCTTATCCAGGAAAACAACCCATGGAAATCCGTATGCGGCTAGATGGAGCCTGTCAGCGTTATCAGACGGTGCCGCCGCAATTCAAGCGAGCCCTGGTATCGCGAATCAAGATCATGGCGAACCTGGATATTACCGAGCGGAGATTGCCTCAGGACGGGAAGATCGAGTTCAAGAAATTCGGTGGGCGCGATCTCGAGCTTCGGGTGGCAACCCTCCCCACCCAGGGGGGGTTGGAAGATATCGTCATGCGGATTCTGGCTTCAGGCGATCCCATTCCTCTGGAAAACATGGGGTTCAGTGAACGCAACGACAGGGTCTTCAAGGAGACCATCGAACTCCCCTATGGGATTGTCCTGGTCGTGGGTCCTACCGGATCGGGAAAGACCACCACTTTGCATTCGGCACTCAAACATATCAATACACCCGAGCGCAAGATATGGACCGCGGAAGATCCTGTGGAAATTACCCAGAAAGGGCTCCGTCAGGTCCAGGTCCATCCCAAGATAGGATTTACCTTTGCGCGGGCTATGCGGGCTTTCTTGCGTGCCGATCCGGATGTGATCATGGTGGGGGAGATGCGGGATAAGGAGACCTGTGAAACAGGAATCGAGGCCTCTCTGACCGGCCATCTGGTGTTCAGTACCTTGCACACCAACAGTGCACCGGAAACGATCACCCGTCTGCTGGATATGGGAATGGATCCCTTTAACTTTGCCGATGCGCTGCTGGGGATTATGGCACAGCGTCTGGCCCGTACCCTCTGCAAGGAGTGCAAAGAAGAATATCATCCCGACGAAGGTGAATTCAATGATTTGGTTCTGGAATACGGTCCGGAAGAATTCGAGAAAACGGGCATCAAGTACAACAAGGATTTGACACTCTTCAAGCCCGCCGGATGCGGCAAATGCGGCGATACTGGTTATCGGGGCCGCATGGGTATTCACGAAATGCTGCGAGGCACCGATGAAATCAAGCGAATGGTGCAGTTGAAACAACCCGTGGCAGATATCCGGAAGCAGGCCACAGAAGATGGGATGACCAGCCTCAAGCAGGATGGTATTGGTAAGGTATTCACCGGAAAAACGGACATCCGTCAGATCCGAATGGTCTGCATCAAGTAAGAGCTGCCGCTCCCGCGGCAGCGTTTCACGTTCCAGGTTCCACGTTTCAGGTGAAGAGCAGGCTCGTTTCGCTCGCCTACGTTTAACGTTTCACGTGTCCCAGAAGTTTGTGTGGTCTTCGATCAGGTGATAAGCCCAGTGTAGCAGCCGCTCTTTAGCCCGGCTACCTCACACTCGCTCTACTGCACCGGCACCATGATCCGGCCTGGTGGTGTTGCGTTCAGTTGGTCTACTCGGCGTACTGCACGAGTACGCCTGCGGTGCCCTTTGGGGTAACCCGCCTTACGGATCGCGCGC
>JAZFRU010000229.1:0-5311 GCA_036445815.1 Acidobacteriota bacterium
CCCTTTGCGGCATCTCTGAACCAGCTGTACCTGCTTCATGTGGGATTGGCCGTGGGCCTGTCCCTGTCGGGCCTCACGGTCAACGTTGTACTGCTCTCCAGATGGTTTGTGGCCAAAAGAGGTCGAGTCTTGGGTCTCCTGGTCGCCAGTTCCAGTTTGGCGGGATTCGTGCTTCCCACACTCATTTCCCCACTGGTCAACCACCCTGAATGGGGCTGGCGCTGGGGCTTCGGATTGCTGTCTCTCATGTTTTGTGTCATTCCGGTGACTCTGGGCTGGACGGTCGTCAAGGAGTCGCCAGACCAGGTCCATCAATACCCGGATGGATTTTCTCATCCATCCCCGGAACAAGGGCCCAACGCCCGAAAGGGCTTGAGCTTCTCTCAGGCATTGCGAACCCGTAATCTCTGGTGTCTGGCCGTGGGGTCGGCATGCCTGTGGTTCTCCATCCAGGCCCTCAACAGTCAGGCGACCATCTTTTTCGAACAGGAGGTAGGGCTTTCACCTCAGCGAGCCACTCTTCTCTATTCCTTCCTTTTTGGTTGCAGTGTCGTGGGCAAGTTCTTGTTTGGGTACCTGAGTGACTTCATTGCCAAGCGCCGGGTCATGCTCCTGACTACCCTGATTCTGCTGGCGGGCTGCCTGATGTTGTTCCGACCCGGCAGCGGCGATCAGATCGTTGAGTTCACCCGCAGCGTCCCTCAACTGGTGCTGTTCGCCCTGGTGTGGGGCCTGGGATTTGGCGGCAGCTTCACCATGATCCAGCTGACGACCGTTGAGACCTTCGGTCCCAGATCGCTGGGTAAAATCCTGGGAATCATCATCTTTGTAGACTCCATCGCAGCCACCCTGGGAACCCTGTTGATGAGCGAGATCAAGACGAATACCGGGAGCTATCTGATTCCCTTTCTCATTCTCGCCGTAATCGCCGTGGTGGCGGTCATCAACGTCTTGCTGATACGGCCCCCGGCCTATGACCGGTAGACCGTTCGATTCTGGTGGGGCCCCTGAGGCGGCGACCTGAAATCGTCCAACTCCTGGCTAACCGGCGCCATTGATACTCGATCAAGGCCCGTGGGGTTCAGGGACAGCCGGACCGTTCATCCGTGTATTCTGAGGACGATCCGGCTCGCCAGCCAGCCTCCGGCCGCCCCACTGGGAATTGTTGCCAGGACTCCCAGCAGTTCATACCACTGCGGAAGCGGCACCTCGGGGGCTGGACGCAGAAAAAACAGAAATCCAATTAACAGAGAGGTCAATCCGACGAAAGCTCCATGCTGGACAGGACGACAACCCGCATGGTTGGCGGCTACGTAACCCCCAAAAACCGTGCACACCATTCCCAACAGGAGGGCCCAGGCTAAAAACTCAGGAGTGGTCGTCATGGCATCCAGGGCCTGGCTGGAACTTTCGTCCCAGAACCGGACCGAGTTTTTGAGAGACAAAACAACGATGAGGACCATCCCGACAGGCATGCTGGTGAGGTAATCCACAAGGGCGCCGATCAGTATGGAACGGGGATGGAGGCCGGAGAACATGCCTGCGTGCTCATCCGGAGGAAGGGGCTCACTCGGTTCATCGGAACCGTTGGAGTAACCTGGCATGAGATGAGAAGTGTCTGGAAGGGACCAACCGACCACAGTCCCTCCTCTCAGACTTAAAGGTTCAAGCTTACCAGCGGTTGCGTCCGCCGCCACCGCCACCGCCGCCACCGCCGCCGCCACCACCGCCGCCGCCGGCACGTGGTTCTCTGGGCTTGGCCTCGTTGACAGTCAGGCTTCGCCCTTCGAGATCCGTACCATTGAGCTTGTCAATGGCGGCCTGGGCTTCTTCCTGAGAACTCATTTCCACGAAACCAAAGCCTCGTGAACGTCCTGTAAATTTATCCGTGATCACACGAGCGGACTCTACCGTTCCATGCTCGCCGAATAGTTCCTCTAGGCGATCTTCCGTAACTGAATACGGTAATCCGCCGACATATAGTTTGGTGCTGTTCATGTTCTCCTCCTAAGAGAATGTTATTGTCATCATTCCTCGGCTGCGGATCACAAAAGGAGCAGAACACGGCAACTTTCTGTCAGGTGTCACTATTCTGGTCGGTTGTTCCTTGGGAGATCTTTGCAAGGTGAGACTTCTACAAAAAGGCCATCGCTATTGTTTTCCACCGACTACCTCAGGAGGCCTCAAACTGAAGAAGTCTCGACGACTGTACCCTGCTTCCTGAGTCATTGTCAACCAAAACAGGGCCAACGGGGCCTGGATCTGAAGGCACGGTCTGCAGCCCTCATACCCGATCTGAGACGTTGTGCGATTGAAGTGAGGGGAGAAATGCAGGCTATTCCGACTCGAAAAAGCTCTTGAGCGCGGTTGTCTCTTCATCAAAAGACTCAATGACTGTGAGCAGCTTGGTCGTATTCATCACCTGATTGGCACTCTTGGTGAGATGGACCAACTTTAACTGCCCCCCTCTATTCTTGGCCGTCACGAAAGCCCCCACCAGATCACCCACACAATCACTGTCAATAATGTTGACGGCACTCATGTTGAGGAGGATCCTCTGGTCGCCACTTTGCAGGGCCGCCCGCACCTCGAATTGGATCTCCTGAGCCCCGGGACCGGTCAAGATTCTGCTCTTGACGTCCAGGATCGTCACGCCTTCCACAATTCGAGTGGTGATCGCCATGGTGCCTGCTCCCGTTATTAGTTGCACCAGCCCGCCCGGGACGGACTGAAGATCTCCAATCTTAACGTTGGTGATGATCCAAAAGCAATTGACACAGGTCGTCGGTGGGACAGAAGAATTTCTCCTGCGTGTTGAGCGACAGACCACAAACCGGACTGCTGCTGGACCGGGGCTCCTGCCTCCCTACCGGTGAGTTACAGTCGGAGTGATGAGAATTGAAGGATTGACCCCACCACACCCGAGCACTCAGAGCGGAGTCCTGACTCATGGCATCTGCCAGCAGGCTGAAGCGCAGGACCTGTTCTCGTCATATGAGCACCACGGTTTCCGCAGAAACCGTCCGCCGATCCTTGTCAGCGCACCTCATTCCCGATTTTCTGGTAACCCTGAACCTTCAAGGAATCAGATCATCCACCTTCGGATTAATCGCCTTCCAGTTTCGGCGAGTCGATCGGGACGATCAAAAAGGGTCGACCGAACTGGACAATGCCGATGTCATAAGCCTGGTGAGGAGATTCGTAGACTCCACATAGCTCCCTGCCTTTGACGAGTGCGTATTGTCCTCGATTACGCCTCAGCCACTCCGCTTCGTTCTCCTTAATAAAGGTTCGCTCTTCTTCAAGCATGGATGCGTGCCTCATGGATGTTATCGATCTGGTCGCGATGTTCTAGGAAACGCGCCTTCCCGCGACTGGTATTTCTGCAGCATAAAGTACACGGCCAGGAGAATTAGTGTCGACATCCTACTTAGATTATCGGTCAATTCGTCTCAAATCTTTGTGACTGGCATCACAGGATAAAGTGAGGTCCAAAGATTTCTTTCCGACGTCATCCCGTGACGGTCGTGAAAACAGCGCATCTGCTGCGGCCGCCAGTCTTCTGGAAGGATCGTGAGGACGACATCTCTTTCTCCGCAGATATCCGAATGGCTTCTGCTTTCACACGACATTTTTTGACGATCAATCTTGGAAGCAAGCCTGCTCTGAAAGACAGAAGCTCTCCGGTCGACAAGGGGAACACACCACTGACCAACAATCCGGTTGTGCTCCCCCTGCTGAAAAAGGTTAAAATGACCTGGTTGCCTCAGCTTGCCGCAACAGTCAATTCCAGCTGAGGATTTCAAGCATTCGTCACCGCAGGAAGCAAGCCATGAAACAGGGCCAGCAGGTTATTATTTTCTCTGAAAGGAAATCAGGAGAGGAAGTGCTGGCGACGGTTCAAACGGCTCATGAGGGAATCATCGCCCTGGAAGTTTCGAAGTCGGCATCTCACAGCCCTTTTGAACAGGGAGAACAGGTTGAATTCCAGCACCTGGATGAACAGTTCACGCTCCATTGCTGGCAGGCGACCATTGAGAGCATCACCATTTCAGAAAAGGACCGTGAGCAGATCACCGCTTCCTTGAGCGAAAATGAAGCAACGGTACAGAGGAGATCTTCCTACAGATTTCATCTGGAGATTCCAATCTCGTTGATTGCTGTGGCGGCTGGTTCTGCCGAGCTTGTAGGTCAGAGGATTATCGAAGTCACCAACGACATCAGTGTGGGGGGATTGGGCTTCACGACGAGAATACCCTTGCAGATTGGAGATAAATTGTCCTGCAGGCTCGACCTCCCCGAAGCCCAACCCGTGAGTTGCATCGGTTCGGTGACAAGAGTCGAGGTGATCCAATGTGAGGGGGAAGATGTCAACCTGATCGGCCTCCAGTTTCTGGCTCTTCAAAATAGCCACCAGGTACGACTCATCCAGTTCCTGGTTCAACACAAACCCGAATCTTGACGTCCCAAAGGCAGGTTGTTCGAGAAGCCGGTCCAGGTCATGACCAAAAATGGGATGGGAACAGGGTAAAATGGTACGCCCGGCAGGATGCTTCGCTTCGCTCAGATGAAGGCGGCGAACCTGCGACTTCTGGTTCCGGAGTCCAACGATATGGGCTCCCTATTCTTACAGAAAACTAAGGCAGTCCCCCTCATCAGAAATCATCTGTTTGTTGGGACACGATTTGAGAGAAAAAGGAACCAGTAACCACGCGGGTTCCACAGCCTGAAATCAGAAGGGTTTTATGGGACGGCCTTCAGCGGCGTGCTAGATGGGGGCCCTATGGGCTGGAATTCAAATCACTCCGGCTCTATCTTAGAAAGTTGCACCACTCGTTTGAGCAGGTCAAGTGTTTGTTTGGAGGCGGAGCTGATGCCCAATTAGGTGTCAACTTTTCGATAACGAGTCCGAGATGATCTCAACAATTGTGCTAGCAGTACTCTTTTTGTCAGCCTGGTTGATCTTGATAGCATTTCTTTTTTCCCTGGTCAGTCATCACCTTGTAACAGTCGAAGTAGCCCACCATGCAAAAGAGGTTTTTGAGAAACTCAGGCGAATTATCGCTGACCAGGGGCTTCCAGTACTAGAAGAAAATCAACCGACCGGTACAATTAGAATAGAAGCCGCCTATAAATTCGTTGATGTGATCTTGTGCCATTTGTGGACGAAATCGATTCTCTTCCAGGTGCGCGAGGACAAGCATTTGACGAAGGTTAGAGTCACCTGTGTCCCAGATCCTTTCAGATTTTCCATCTTGTCAAACGCCCCAAACTGTCTTACTAAAGACGCCCTCGATGGTATTTTGGAAGC
>JAZFRU010000230.1:0-3183 GCA_036445815.1 Acidobacteriota bacterium
CAGTCGGATTCGGGTAGCCCTGGAATGGGGAACGGATCTGGACGAGGCCACTGATGAGATCCGGACTCGTATGGATCGGGTGCGAGGTCAGCTCCCCGAGGATGCCGATACACCCACCATCTTCAAATTCGATTCCACCAGCCTGCCGGTGCTGTTCCTGGGTGTTTCAGGGAACATGAATCCGCGAGCTCTTCGGGAGTTCACGGAAACCCAGCTCCAGTACCGCTTCGAGCGGATTCCCGGAGTCGCTCAGCTGGATCTGTTTGGCGGGTTGAATCGTGAGATTCACGTCAACATGGATCGTTCCAAAATGCACTCGTTTCGCATCAGTCCTGCCCAGGTGATCTCAGCCTTGCGCCGTGAAAACCTGAATGAGCCGGTCGGACAGGTCATCGAAGGTGACTTCGAAGTCCTGATGCGCACCGAGGGGCAGTTTCTTTCTCTGGATCAGATTCGCCAGACCATGGTGGCCCGTCGCAACGGGAGATCCGTTCTCGTTGAAAATGTCGCCCAGGTGGAAGACAGCTATCAGGAGGTTCGGAGTCTGATCCGTGTCAACGGCCTTCCGGGACTGCGCATGGCCGTCAGAAAACAGTCAGGGGCCAATACTGTTGAGGTGGCCAGAGAGGTTCGAGAGGAAATAGAGAGAGTCAATCGCGACTTTTCTCATGTCCATGTGGCCACCATGTTCGACAGTTCCCATTTTATTGAAAGATCGGTCGCCAACGTCCGGGATGCGGCCCTGTACGGATCGATCCTGGCGGTCTTTGTCCTTTTGCTTTTCCTGCGCAATGTTCGCAGCACCCTGGTGGTGGCCGTCTCTATTCCCATTTCCGTGATCGCGACCTTTGGGTTGATGTATTTTTACGGCTTCACTCTCAATACGATCACCTTTGGCGGGTTGGCCCTGGGGGTAGGGGTCCTGGTGGATAACGCCATCGTGGTTCTGGAGAACATCTTCCGACATCGACAGAATGGTGAGGAGAGAAAGGAAGCCTCCCGCAAAGGCACCACCGAGGTGGCTCTGGCCATCACCGCGTCCACCCTGACGACCATCGTGGTTTTTTTACCGGTGGTCTTCATGAGTGGCATGTCGGGTGTGCTTTTTCAGCAACTGGCCTGGGTCGTCTCCTTTTCCTTGTTCAGCTCACTGCTGGTGTCACTGACCCTGGTTCCCCTGCTGGCCAGCCGCTTTATTCGTGTCAGGGAGCCCGAACCCGGTAGCTGGACCTACGGGTTCATCCATACCACCACCTTGTGGCTCAAGGCTCTGGATCAGAGTTATGGACGAGGCATTCAATGGTCCTTGCGGCACCGATGGCTGGTTCTGTGTGGCACTGCGGTGGTGCTGGGCGCCACTGCCCTGTTGGTGCCATTCATCGGATACGAACTGGAACCTGAAACCGATGAGGGAGAGGTTCGGGTGAGTCTGGAGTTGCCCGAGGGAACACGGCTCGACGTGACGGATCGGTTTCTTCAACAAGCCGAGGAATTAATTCGCCAGAACGTACCGGAATTGACCAACATCATGGTCGATGCCGGCTCTTCGGGCGGTTGGCGGGCCTCCAGCACCAATTCCGGGTCGATTCGCGTGGGTCTCGTCTCCAAAATGGACCGCATCCGCAGCAGCCAGGACATAGCCAATGATCTGCGGCCGGTCTTTTCAGGATTTCCGGGAGTGATTGCCCGAATTCGCGCCGGCGGCGGCGGCTTCATGTCACGCATGTCCGGGGGGCAGGGAGAACGTCTGTCTCTGGACATTCGGGGTTACGATCTGACCAAGAGTACGGCCCTGGCGGTCCAGATCAGAAGGTTGATGGAGTCGATAGACGGGGTGTCCGATGCCCGAATCAACCGGAGCGCTGGAAGACCCGAAGGTCAGATTTCGATCAATCGGGCCAAGGCGGCCACCATGGGACTCTCGGTCACCGACATAGCCACCACGATTCGGACCAGTGTGGGAGGTTCAACGGCCACCTACTTCAGAGAAGAGGGAGAGGAGTACGAGATCCTGGTCCGATACCAGGAACAGGACCGACTCAGCAGTGACGACGTCATGGCCATCCCCATCCAGACTCCCGGAGGGCCGGTCGTGCCTTTGGAGTCTCTGGTGCGAGTGGACCGTCGGGAAGGGCCTTTGGCCATCGAACGCAAGGATCAACAGCGAACCATCACGGTGCTGGGCAATCTGTCGGGGACTCGAGACATGGGGGCCGTGGTGGGGGATCTGGAGCAGGGACTGGGAACTCTGGATGTGCCTTCCGATCTGGCCGTTGTTCTCTCCGGTGAGTGGGAAGAGCAGCAAGAAGCGTTTTTCGTCCTGCAGATCGCCTTCGGGTTGGCCGTTATTCTGGTCTATCTGGTCATGGCGGCCCAGTTTGAGTCGTTCAAGTATCCGTTTTTGATCATGTTCTCACTGCCTCTGGCCTCGATCGGGGTGGTGCTGGCACTCTTTATCACGGACACCTCGTTTAACATCCAGGCCTTCATCGGGGTGATCATGTTGGTCGGAATAGCCGTCAACAACGCCATTGTCATGGTGGACTACGTTTTGCAGTTGCAGCGTCTGCACGGATACTCGTTGGTGGACTCCCTGGTCACGGGGGGACGCCGACGCCTTCGTCCGGTTTTGATGACCACTCTCACCACTGTTTTGGGCTTGACGCCCATGGCGTTCGGACTGGGTGAGGGCTCCGAATTGCAGGTTCCCATGGCACGGGTTCTGATCGGGGGGTTGTTGACCTCAACCTTGATTACCCTCTTTTTCATTCCCACTCTGATGATGATGGTGGAGAGTGTACGGCTGCGCCATGGCAAGGAAGAAGAGCTCCCGTCAACCGCTGAACCCGCGATGGGGTGAGAAGAGCGTTGGCCTTCGGCCAGCGCGTTCCAGGTTCCAGGTTCCACGAGAAGAACGGCCTCGCTGTCGCTCGGCCGCGTTTAACGTTTCAAGTTTCACGTTTCACGAAAACGAATTGTAGGGGCGCACGGCCGTGCGCCCACCGATCAGATGGCGGGCTAATGTAGCGGCCGCTCTATGAGCGGCTTCCGGATTCGGCGCTGGACTTCATTCTTTCTTTCCTGAAACGTTAAACGTGAAACCCGCTGGTCTGCGACCAGCGGTCAGGCGGCTCCCCTAATACTCGTTGAACATCCTCTGGATCTCCTTGAGGTCCTTGGTCT
>JAZFRU010000231.1:0-3771 GCA_036445815.1 Acidobacteriota bacterium
GGATGAAGAGCTCTGGCGAAGGAGGGGAGACCTTCTCCTGGTCGAGAACCCAGTCCGTCAAGAGGGTCTTGAGTTGATTGGCCTTATCCGGATTTCGTTCGATCAGGTTGTGCCGTTCCAGCGGGTCCTCCAACAGATTGTAAAGCTCAAAGCTGGTGGGGTTGTCCAGGTAATGATGGTGGATGAGTTTCCAGTCTCCGGTTCGAACCGCCCGAATGCGTTCCGTCACATTTTCCGGATCCTCCTCCTGATAGCCTGCCCGCGAACTCTGACTGAAGGCGGTGCGGTGTCCCGTTTCCTGTCCGTTGATGACCGGCACCAGGGATCGGCCTTCCAGATAGGCGACTGGAGGAATTTCCAACAGCTCCAGAACGGTTGGCATCACGTCGATGCCGCGAACCTGAGTCGTGATCCTTTTGCCTGAGGGGAGCTTCCTGGGGAACAGGATGAGAAACGGAATGTTGATAATTTCGTCGTAAAGTCGAGCTTCTCGACTGGTTGAAGCATGGCCCACGAATCCGTGTTCCAGGAGTTCTTCTCCGTGGTCGGCCCCGATGATCACGATCGTGTTTTCCAGCAGATCCAGTTTTTCGAGTGTCTTGATCGTCCTTTCAATCTCTCGATCCAGAAGAAGAAGTTCTCCATCGTAGAGGGCATGTACCGCCTCCTGATCCTCGGGTTCAAATTGAACGCTCCCGTTGTTTTCGATGATCACGTTGCGGTGGACGGTCGACATCACCCTTTGTCGGGAATCGTCTCCAGGAAACATTTCCGGACTGAAATAAGAGAGAAAAACATCATCGTCTCCGTTGCCGTTGTAGGGAAGGTGGGGCTGGATGAAATGGTAAAACAGAAAGAACCGACCCTCTTTTCCGTGCTCCTCCAGCCACTGGGAGGGGTGCAGGGTGCTGACCTCGTCAAAGCCCAGGTTCAAGTGATTGTCGGTCCCTTGCCAGCGCGGCGCCTGATAGCCGTACTCCTTGAGAATCTCGATGGGAGTAATCCAGTCGGGATCAATGCTGCGCCCGCGTGTTTCAACCTTGTGCACTGGACTGGAGAGCGATGTGAAGATCGAAATCAGGTTCTCATTGGTCCAGCCGGAGGGATTGATCATCTGGTCGAACACCACGGATTCTTTGGCCAGCTGGGAAAGAAAAGGCATGGTGTCTCTTCTGTATCCGTAAATGGAAAGGTGCTTTTTATTGAAGCTGTCTCCGGTGAGAAAAAGAACGTTATAGCCGGGAACCTCGGGAAGCGCAGGGGTGACGGTAAGCACGTAGATGCCGAGGGTACAGAACACCAGGAAGCACAGAAGAGCAATTGCCTTGAACATCATTGTTGGAGTCCGGAACCGGTCAACGGTCCACGAACAGTCCCCCTTTGGCATCGAGGAGTATCGTGTTGTTTCTCACATTTCGAGAGTTTCCTACATACTCATCCTGACCGCCGAGGTCGAAAAACCCTACCATGCTGTCTTCCGACGCTGATCCAAAGCCGCCCGAGGAAGAGTAGCGATCCGGGCCTCCTTCATCGATCGACAGACTCCAGGAACCGTGATCGGCACGCCCCGGTGCGAAAGAATGGTAGGAATCCGACTGCGGCCCGCCATCAATGAACACTGTGACGCTGCGGTCCCAGGCACTTCCCCCGTTGTAGATGACGCCGCTGGAGGTGTATTGATCGCTTCCCTGGGAATCGACAAAGAGTCCCACCCCGAAATGGGCGGCCGTTCCCTGGCCATAGCGTGCGGCGGTGTGGCGGTCATTTCCTTCCAGATCCAGCTTGATGCCTGCACCAAAGAAGTAGCCGGACCCTTGTGAAAAATTTGCGCTCAGATAGAGGTCATTGCCAGCCTGATCGATGATCATTCCCAATCCCCCCGCCAGGGCGGATTTTTTCAACTGGGAATCCCGGTACAGGGTGCCCGATCCAAATCCCATGCAGAATGCGTCATATTGAAAGAGGGGGTCGTCAGGGTCGCCGCTGGGCACATCGTTCTCATTGTAGCTGCTCGGATAATGGTCTCCACATTGATAACTGTCGTCGCCTTTCACGTCCATCAGGGTCCCCGTTCCCAAAGGGCCTCCAAACCCCTGGGAGTAGCCATAACTGCTGTGAATGTCATTTCCGGAACCATCCCACAACAGACCCAGGCCCCCGATCGCCGCCCCCTGTGTCAGCTTGCTGCCACGGTATTCGTCATTCCCGGACAGGTCGAACAGCAGGCCCAGTCCGGCGAAGCCTGATCCGCCGCTTCCTGGCGGCAGGTGGTACTGATCACTTCCCGCCGAGTCGATCAGAAGTCCCACTCCCAGTCGACCCGTGGCCAGTCCCAGTCGTGAAGCATGGTAGGTGTCGTTGCCGGCCAGATCAATGACGACCCGATTCCCCTGTTCGATATCAACGGCTGCCGCGATGTTGCCTGAATAGGTATCATTTCCACCCACATCTATCAGCAGTGCGATCCCCCGGACCAGGTGGTATTGATTGGAGCCGGGGCCTCCGATGATGATCTGGCCCATGGAAGTGTCTTCCAAGAGCAAAATGTCGCCCTGAACGGCTGGGTGTGATCGGGAGGACACGGGTAGTGCCGAAAAGATTTCAGCCGCACGCATCAGCCAGTCGGAATCGGCTAACAGAGTCAGCACCCGGGCCGCAGCGACGAGCCTTGGGTAGTCGAGCTGGTGGTTGATCAAGCGAAGGAAGCGTAGATCATCTCTGGCTCTTTGAAGGGTCGGATCGTCCATTTCAGGGAAATGGATGTAGAAGTCTTCGACCAGTTGGGCCGGGTAGTCGAACAAAAAGCGCCGATCCTCACGGCTAAGGTGCCGCAGGGCAAGGGCCCGGAGAGACTGAGCCTGTTCCAGGACGGTCTTCACGAAGTCGAGGTGAGTTTCCAGAGAAGCTTCCTGAGGGGATTGAGGGAATCTCAGGGGGCCCTCAAGACGTCCCATTCCTTCCTCCATGACACCAATCAAGGTGGTTTGTCTCTGGCCAACCAGACGATGCCCCTGACGCTCGAGCGCGCGCATTCCCGTCCAGGGCTGGGTAAGAGCGTCGAGGACCAGCCGCTGTTTGAAGTGGGCCTGAATCGAGCCGACTCCCGCAAGTGTGGCCAGGACCGCCGCCTGTTCTTTCTCCAGATGACGCAAGATCTCCCCTTCAACGGCCCGGGTCATCTTTTCCATCAGAGGCGCGGGCGATCGGCTCGACCTGGGGCCGGAATCGATTGGCAAAGAGCCCGTTCTTCCGGTTCTGGGCACGGCGCAGCTGGTCATCACCAGCCAGAGAAGGGTTCCGATCAACAGAGGAAAGCGATCTTGCCGGGTCTGTTCCCTCTTCATCTGGTGGGCTTTCATCATCGAGATACGATTCTATCTTTTCGGGTCCACCCTTCTTCGGGAAGCAGAATGATATGCCCCCGGTTACTGCTTGATGCGGCCCCGTATCATTCACGATCCGGGTCAAGGTAATGGGTTGTAGATTCATTTTCGCATTGAGTATGAGCAGGAGCAAGCGGACTGAGAGACCTCATCTGCGATACGGCCCCTGATCTGGCTCTGTGCCAGGGGGGAGTCCCAACTTGAGCGACTTCACGTCAGCATGGGATGACCGAGGGTATGGGAACCCCGTTTAATTTGAGGAAAATAGCACACCTCCGGTGACGAGCGTCACAAAGATTTTGGAAACATTTGTCGATAAGTACGCCAAATGAACAGAGAGGAAGACACAGGGGCGAGAGAACAGATCGACGCCCTCCTGATTCGAATC
>JAZFRU010000232.1:0-13479 GCA_036445815.1 Acidobacteriota bacterium
ACGTTTCACGTTTCACGAGAAGAGGAGTAGGGTTGCACGGCCGTACGTCCTCTTAGCATCACCGAACTTGCTGTGGGCGCACGCCGTGCGCCCCTACACCCACCCTTCGAACACCTGAAACGTTAAACATGAAACGTGAAACGCGCCAGGCCCCAAGGGCCGCAGCGCTGACCGGTGCTGGTCTTCGACCCGCGCCCCCCCACCTATCTTATGGCTTCTTTCTCCGAATTCTGTTAGAAATCGGACGATCACCATCGATACAACCAAAGGGGAAGAGCACTATGCGAAAGCTACGATTTGACTTGAGAGTCGCAAGGGCGGGGATCCTGTTGCTGGGAATCATGACCGTTCAGGGGCAGCAGGCGCCCGACATGATCGTCTTCAATGCCAAGATCGTGACCGTGGATGACGACGGATTCGCTTCCCAAACCGGAACCATCGCCGAAGCCATGGCCGTCCGGGACGGCACCATCGTCTCGGTCGGAAGCAACGCGCAGGTACAGGCCCAACGAGGGTCCGACACCACCATGGTGGATCTGAAAGGCCGAACGGTTCTGCCCGGACTGATCGGAGTTCATGAACACCCCTACGACTGGACGCTCGTTAACCCTTACATCCTCAAGGAAGTCGTGAACGACGATCAGGTGGTGATCCGTGTGATCAATGGAAGTCCTGAGGAACAACTGCAGGCCTATCCCGGGGTGGTCAGAGAGGCCGTTGGCAAGGCCAGGCCCGGACAGTGGATTTACATCGTTTTGACCCTGGGCGAAAACTATCAGTACAGTTCCAGAGGGAATGCGGGACTGGGAGGGGTACCTGGACAGTATCCCATGGCCCTTTTCGGAGCGGGCATCGGGAGACCGGCCATGATCGACAAATCAGATCTCGATATCATGGCACCCAACAATCCCGTCCTTTTACGCGACACCTTCACCCAGCTGCTTCTCAATACCCGGGGTCTGGAGGAAATCGCCAAGGTCTTCCCCGAGGACATCACCAGTCAGATCAACCACGAGAACGGCATTGGTGGGGCCGACCCCATCCGCTGGGTTTTCACCGATGTGGTGATGCGCGACCACTATGAAGCACTCAAGGAGATGTCGCGTCTGGGCCTTAACTGGTGGGCCGGTTACGGCATGATCACCTTTGCTTCGGCCGCCTACGCTCCCACCAACATCAGGGTGTTTGACGAACTCTCCAAAAGCAACCAGATGGCGATGCGAAATCTATGGACCTGGAACTGGCGCAACCAGCTGTTTGTCAACGACGACTACCTGCTCAACGCAGTGATCAACATGGAAGGCCATGGCAACGACTATTTCTGGAATGGCGGAGCCTTCCTGGCGACGGGACTGGGCTGTACCGTACTGGAACCGAACACCGAGTTTCTGATCACCCAACCCACTTGCGGACTTCCGCCGGGAAGCGACGCCTATCAGCTGGTATATAAGTTCATCAAAAGGGGCGGTCGATTCGTTACCGCTCACTTCACCGCCGATAAAGATATCGACCATCTGATGGACATCGTTGAGCAGGCCAGCAAGGAAGCCGGTTTCACCCGGGAACAGATACGGGCCCGACGGCACACCTTTGATCACATTCCGATTCTCCGCCCCGATCAACTGGGACGCATCAAGGAACTGGGAATGATCCCGGGCAGCAACAGCTTTGAGATTTACCAGTCCTCTCCGGGTGTCTTGAAAGTCTATGGCGAAAAAGCGCTCGATTGGGTGGTGCCCAAAAAAGCGCTGGTCGACGCCCAGATCATGAGCGGCTTCGAGGTGGACCGAGGACTGGAGAGCACCAATTTAACCATCTTCTGGGCCCTGGCCCGCTTCATCACCCGAGAGGCCTGGGATGGAAAGGTCTACGGCCAGAGCCAGAAAATCAGCCGGGAACTGGCGTTAAAGACGGCTACCATCTGGGGAGCCTACTACCTGGCCAAGGAAGACGTTCTGGGATCGCTGGAGGTCAACAAGTTTGCTGATTTCATCGTCTTGGATCGAGACTACCTGACGGTTCCGGAAGGGGAGATCGAAGACCTCCGCGTTCTCATGACGGTGGTCGGAGGAAAGATCGTTCATCTGGTTCCATCCCTGGCACGTGAAAACCGAATGGAGCCCACGGGAGCCCAGGTACAGCTGCAAGGTGCGGCCGCCAACTGGTAAAAAAGCGCCAGCTCACTCTTTCACCCAAGGGAGATTACCTATGAATCACTATAGAAGTCAGCTGCTGTTTAGTTTGGTTGTCGCAATGGTTACCCTTCTTGGGGTTGGCTGTGCGGCTCCTGAATCCCCCGCGGTGGCCGTTCCTGAAGAGCCCGCTGTACCCCAGGCCGAGTACTTTCTCACCAAGGATCAGGGTCACAATCGATGGAGCAGTACCATTCCTCCCGTGCTGACGGTCCCTTCAGGGGCCGTTGTCGAAGTGGAAACCAAGGAGGCCTCCGACGAGCAGATCTCCGCCACCTCGACCGTCGAGGATTTTCTCAGCATGGACGGCTCCAGGGTGCATCCCCTGACCGGCCCCGTCTACGTTGAGGGAGCAGAAGTGGGCGACGTCCTGGCGGTTACCCTTCATGAAATCGAGCCTGTGGGATGGGGCTGGACAGGTGCGCGTCCGGGGGGCGGCTTCCTTCCAGACGCTGCCGAGGAACCCTATTTGAAAACGTTTCAAATTGACAAGGACGCCACCACGACTCGCTTTTCCGACACCATCTCCATTCCCATCAAGCCCTTCCCCGGGGTCATGGGGGTTGCGCCCGACACCGAGGAGATGCTCAGGACCCGTCCTCCCAGGGAAAATGGCGGCAATATGGACGACAAGCACATGACCGAAGGAACGGTGGTCTACTTTCCGATCCTGGTGGAAGGAGCACTCTTCTCGATAGGAGACACCCACGCCGCCCAGGGAGACGGCGAGGTCTCGGGTATTGCCATCGAAGCCCCAATGCGCATTGTCTACCAGCTGGACGTGATCAAGGGAGGCCGAAAGATTTCAGAACCACAGTATGAAACGGATGAGTTTTATGCCGTGACGGCTTTTGCTCCGACCATTGATGAAGCCGCCCGCAAGGCGACCGGCTTCATGATCGACTACCTGGTGGATGAGCATCACCTGACTCCGACCGAAGCCTACTCGCTGTGCTCACTGGCCGGCGATCTCAAAATCGCCGAAGTGGTCGATCTTCCCAATGTCCTGGTCAGCATGCACATTTCCAAGAGCATCTTCCAATAGCGTCCGGAGTTAGACCTTGCGTCAATGCATTCCTGGAATCTCACTCCCAAGGAAGCCGTTCAACTTCAGAAGGAACTCAAAGACAGCATCCAGACCGACATTCCCTTGAAATGCCCGCGCCGGGTTGCCGGCGTCGATGTGGCATACCTCCCCCGGGAACAGCAGTCCATTGCCTCGGTCGTGGTCCTCTCCTATGAGGGATTGGAAAGGGTGGAATCAGCCGTGGCCAAATCTCCGACACCCTTCCCTTATGTTCCGGGACTGCTGAGCTTTCGGGAGATTCCTGTTATTCTGAAGGCTATCGAAAAGCTCTCCACCCTTCCCGACCTCATTTATGTCGACGGACATGGGCAGGCCCATCCCAGGCGCTTCGGAATCGCCTCGCACCTGGGACTCTGGTTGAAGCATCCCACCATTGGCATCGGGAAATCCCGTCTCTGCGGCGAGTTCCGGGAGCCCGGCCAAAGTCGGGGGGCCTCGACCCGCCTGATCCACCGTCAAGAGGTGATCGGCCGGGTGTTGCGCACCCGCCAGGGAGTCAAACCCATCTTCGTATCGGTGGGATACGGCCTCCCTCTGGAGGAATGCGTGCGCTGGACCCTGGCGGTAACTCCACGTTTTCGATTACCCGAACCCATTCGGCAAGCCGACAGACTCTCGGAGAAGAGCAAGGCTATAATCTAACCGGGACCAAGGAACATGAAAAAAGAAAGCCTCGTCACTCAATCTCCGGAGGAATTGATCTATCAATCGGTCTACGCACCGGTGGATCTGCGAGAGATGTTGTCCACGGCAGACCTGAGAGGGCGCATCCGCCGACTGTCGATTCCTCATCTCTTTTTTGGAATCAAGGAACTGGAAGATAAGGAGATCGTCAAGCTCCTGCCCCACATTACCGAGACCCAGTGGACAGGGCTCCTCGACCTTCACCTGTGGTCCCGGGACGAAATGAGCACGGACGCCTTTGTGGAACTGGAGCGACATCTCATCCAGACTGAGGTGCCCGTGGCCAACAAGCTGCTCCGGGGAACCGATACAGAGCTGTGGGAACTCCTCCTTAAAAGAAGCGTGCACATTTATGAAAAGATTGACGAAGATCAATACGAAGTCGAGCCCGCAGAAGGGGAATGGCTGGAAACCCCGAACAAGGATTATCTGATCACCCTGCCTCAGGACCCAGAGGAAGCACGCCTGCTGCGCGCCCTGATTCTGCGCCTTTACGACCTGGGAGCGGAATACGCCACCAATGTAATTGGCTCCTGCCGAGCCCGCACGGCCATAGAAATCGAGGAATGTGCCTTCCAGAACAGAAAAAGACGAGTCGAAGAAATGGGTTTTCAAGACTACTTTGATGCCATCGATGTTTACACGTCCCTTTCACCTGATGAAACCTTAGCGGAGAAAAAACCGGAACTCCTGCGAGAGGTGAGCACCCTTCCCACTCGCTTGACAGAACCGTTGGAAGACTCTCTCCTTCTGATCGAAGCCCTGACCCTGGTCACCGAACCCCAGGCATCTCAGGCCCTGGTGGAGGAGCTCTTCTTCATTTGCAACAAGGTCATTTCCGCTGACTCTACATCGCCCACCGATCCGACCGAGATCAAAACAAAAATCCTGAAGACCATCACCGGGATCAACCTGGGCCTGGATTTTTGGGCCTCCGGAAACCTTCAAAAGGCCGCCAGGGGACTCGAGCAGTTCTATCTGCAATCCTTCTTTCAAATCGGCTACGGGCGCCTGACCAACCTCCAGGAAGAAGCTCGAACGGCCCTCGAGACCTCCCGCCCTGAACCGGGCTCTTTCCCCGAGGCCGTCCTGGATCAGATACTGGAACCCTATCCGCGTCTGGCAGAACTTGACGGGGACAAGGTGAACGTTCGATTCTTCCAGACCCGCCGGGATGTGGATCAGGCTCGGAAGTTTCTCTAGCCCGCATTTCTCACACCCCCTCTACTGCATCGGCGCCATGATCCACCCTGACAGTGTTGCACTCCTTCGGCCTCCTCAACGTACCGTACAGTACGTTTGCGGGGGCCTCGGTCGTGCGCCTTGTCAGGCCGGCCCTTCCGCCGCTTCGTGACGAGAAGGTGTGAGAAATGCGGGCTAGCCACAAAGGCACAAGAGTTTCACCACAAGGGCACAGAGTGAACCTTGACTCCAACTCTTAAAGAGCCGGTAGAGAAAGAAACAACGTGGAGGATCGATAGGGTATAATTAAAGTATCGCTGGGGGTTCATGCATGCGATCCAACCGACTCCGGGGCGGGTGAAAACAAAAGATGGATTTGCTGATTATCAATCCGAGGATCATGTGGTTTTCATCCAAGTCGATGATTGCCAATGGTCCCATTACCCTGGGATCTTACCTTCACGGCAAGGGTTTCGGAGTTCGCGTCATCGACGACAACTCCGCCTACCGTAAATACACGACGAAAGACTATATATCCTACATCGAGGAACATGATTTCAAGGTGATCGGATTCTCGGTGAATACCCTGAATGCCTATAACAGTTACACGCTTGCGGAGACCCTGAGGAAAAGATTCCCCGAAAAAATACTGATTGGCGGGGGTTTGCAGAGTTTTGACGCCCCGAAAGAGATGGGCGAGCAGGTTTTTGACGTTGTGTTCAAGGGTGAGGCCGAATTGGCCGTGGAGAAGTTTCTCAATCTGGCAAAAGAATACTCTCCGGATATCACCAGGACCTTGTTCGAGGACGATGGCTTTGTCTCCAGGTTGAAGGAGATTCAGGGGCTGATCCTCAATGTGAACGGTGAAACGACCCACACCACCGACGGTTTTTGCGAATTGGTCCAGAACCTGGATGATGTCCCATTCAATAATTATGATCTGATCAATCTTGATGACTACATCAAGTGGAAATACGATCATCATATGGTGACGAATCAGCTCAATTTCCAGAGAGGCTGTCCTTATGCATGCACCTTCTGCAAGTCGGCCGTCATCGCTCAAAAACTACGCAACAACAGCGGCCGCTTCATGGTCAAGGAGATCGCACACCGGTACCAAAAATTCGGGCTGAGTAATTTTTTCGTCACCGATTCCAACTTCACCATCAGCAAACCCAGATTGATCGAATTCTGCCAGGAAATGATTTCCTCGGGCCTCAATAAGAAAGTCAATCTCATGGTCCAGACTTCCATCGCCATTCCCTTGAACGACGATGAAATCGAATTGATGCAGCAGGCGGGTGTGACCATGTTCCTGATCGGACTCGAGCGTTTCGGAGACAATAACCGAAAGCTGATCAAAAAGGCTGGCTCGGGCAAGCTGGCTTCCGATATCGTGAAGAAACTGCATGCTCACAACCTGAAATCCGTCGTGAACATTCTCATCAACTTTAAATTCGAGTCGGAGGAAACCCTTGCAGAGGAAGGCGATCTCATCGCGGAACATATCCCTTACGTGGGCCATCTCTATATCAATTACTTGACTCCCATGCCGGGAACCCCCATCTACGAGGACGAGATTGACGCCAAATTCAAGCGCTGGTACCTGAACAAAGAAATAGCGACCCATCGTGTGAGCTACTATGACATGGCCTATTTGATCGAGGGCCCCCTCGCCTTGAAGATGAATATTTTCGGCCAATCTCCGAAAATGCTGAACGCCATGAGGCGTTTCAAGGAAAAGTATCAATGGATGGGGAACCTGGCGGTTGCCAAATCACCTGGGTTCAGAGCCCTCCTGATGACCGATATGCTTGTGGGGAAACTTTCCTATTATGTCGCGCGGGTCTCTCCGCGACTGGAAGATGTCCTCTTCGGACCGCTCAAATATCTCCGGCAAACGGGCTACAAGATCCTGTTCAATCGGTTCCTGTCGCGCAGCGAAGGGTCAAAGTCCCAGGAAAACCGTATCGCGGAAACCGCGGAGTCACAGATTTGCGGTTAACCTGAAAACCGCGGTGGCCAGTTCGAGATCTCTTGCGACCCTTCGGGCACACAGCCCGGCGTCCCTACCTAGACAGGAAGAAGCCTGGAGTAGGAATCCACAATCCATAATGGAATATCCGGAATGTGGGAGGCACCTCAGTGTGCCGATTCCGGAGAGCCGCTCAAACCCGACTGCCTCAAAACAGCTCGTCACGAAGCAGCGGCCGCAAGGGCTGACCTGACAAGGCGCGGTCC
Source organism: Acidobacteriota bacterium (assembly GCA_036445815.1). Lineage (GTDB taxonomy): Bacteria > Acidobacteriota > UBA6911 > RPQK01 > JADFOI01 > JAPYTY01. The sequence goes on from JAZFRU010000232.1 coordinate 7,387, forward strand.
CCACAAGCGGGTCATGCAACACAGTCAGGACGGATGATGGCGCCGATCCAGTAGAGCAGGGGTGAGGAGGCGGGCTAATGAGCGGCCGCTACAATCGACTCACCATCTTTTAGTGACCCTTGAAACATGAAACGTAAAGGGCGGTCGAGCGGAGCATGGCCTTGCGGTGAAATTTCTTCCTAGTATCTCAGTATTCTGTTAGAAAAGATCAATGGCTTGCACCCTGGTTACAGCACCTTCCTTCCCCCAACTTTTGGATCTCCTTCTTGACGACATCCAGGAAGCCTGCCGGCAGGATCCACTGACTGCGAAATGGGTTGTCACCCCGACTTCAACGGCCGCCAATCATCTCCGAATCCGGATCGGGGAAAGAGCCGGCTCGCAAACCTTTGCGGGAGTCCGAGTCATCCCTCTTTCGAGTTTCACCCGCCATTTGAGCACCCGAGCCAACGGCCGCATCGGCCGGCGCTGGGGACCGGCTCTTGACCTTCGGTTGTTGGAGCTGGTGGAGCAGCTTCCGACATCCTCTCCGCTCTCCCGGCTGAAGGAGATGCCCAGCGGCTACGCCCTGTTGCGCCCCACCTTCCTGGATCTGGCTGATGGGGGATTCGGGCCGGCTCAGATGGAGATTCTGGACGAACTGGCGCAAGAGCCTGACCTGAATAGCCTGGAAACCGAAACGATCCGGCTCTTCATGAACTGGATCCAGGCCGTGGAGAAGGACGGGCTGGACTGGGAACCGCTTCTGCATCAGATGATCCCGGAGTGGATCACCGTAAGCGATGACCCCACCCTCCGCGCCTCCCTGGCTTGTGAGGATGGGCAAACTCCTCGAGTCTTTGTGTATGGGTTTTACGGCTTCACCGATGTCAACGCCCAGGTCATCGCAGCCCTGGGACGTCGAATTCAGCTTACCCTGCTGTACCCTTTTCTGGAAGAAAACAAGGAGTCCCATCCCGCCTTTCACTTCGGGCAACCAATTCTGGAGGACCTGAAAATCCGCTTCGGTTCTCTGCTCGAGGAAACCCGAGCCGAGACCGTGGATTCCGACCAGACCGAGCAAGCACCGACCCGACTTTTCCTCGAGACTTTTCCCGAAGGGGAGATTCCGGATCAGCCTTCTTTTCTGACCTTTCAACGCGCTTCCGGGATTCGCGCCGAGATCATCTCAGCCGCTGTCAGAGTGCGGGAGTGGCTCGACCAGGAGACACCGCTTCCTCTGGAGGAGATCATGCTGGTGGCTCCCGACCTGAAGCCCTATCTGGATCCGGTGCGGCAGATCTTTGCAGACTTCGCGATTCCACTTCGAATCGTGGACGCCCCCCTGGAATCGACGCCCGAGATCCGCCCGCTTCAGATGCTGACCCGGATATGGGAAGACCAGGCACCTGCTGAGTGGATTCTGGCCTACTTGCGAGACTATCCGAAGATCGCTGCGGCCCGTGACATCGATGTCAATGCATGGGAATCAAAGATACGCCGTCTGACCGTCTGGTCCAGCTCCAGCTGGCAGTTGATCCTCGACCTGACGGAGCAAGGATCGGCCGACACCGCCAGAGATTTACCCCGCTTCACCGTTCAGGAAAGAGCCCTGACTCAGGAGATCATGGAACTGTGGGGAGCCGAATCGATAGGAGCGCAAGACACCCTGAGCCAGAAACAAGCTTCTGATTTCCTGGATCAGATCGCTCGCCGCTGGCTCCCGGAACCGGCTCCTTTGAACGCACTTCAGGACGCTCTCGATTCGAGCCCCCCGGAAATGACCCTCAAAACATCGCTGCTGCGTGAACTGTTTCGCCAGGGTGTCCCCGACCAGATTCAAACAGACCCTTTGAAGGGCCCCTCGGTTGCCTTCCTCCCGTTGATGCGAGCCCGTGGTCTGACCTCCAGAGGGATGGTTCTACTGGGGTTGACCTCGGGAAGCTGGCCCCCTCGTATGGAAGAAGACCCTCTCCTTTCAGACTCGTCCCGAGCACGTCTGGCGGGCAAGGCACGCGACGTTGGGCACCTGCTCCCGCTCAAGTCGCATATTACCGAGGAAATGTCGCTGCTCTTTTTTCTTTCCAATACATCATCCCAGAACATTCACTGGGTGGTCCCCGAGACCGACAATACCGGACGCAGCGTGGCTCCGACTCCCTGGGTCCAGCGTTATCTGGGAGGCTGGAGCAAGGATTCCAGTTCCGGAAAGAAACGGCACAGGATCCCCCGCGGCCCCATCCAGCAGGGCAATCACCTGTTCGGACTCGATCCCGAGATGGGTTCATTTATGCCTCCTGATTGGCTGGCCTTTGCACAACCCGATCGAGAAGGACTGCCCTCCAGCGGACTCCCTTACGACTATCTGGTTAAGGCCAGCGCCATGAGACAGGAGGACCTCCGCTGGAACGGACACATTCCGAATGCTTCTCTACCCAGTGCTCACGACGGGACTCGAAGGGTACGGGTCACCGACCTGGAAAGCCTCTGCAAATGCCCTTACCGGTTCTATGCCAACTGTCATGTCGAATGGACGGCTTTGCAACCCCTGGGATTCGCCGATGAAATGAGCAGTCTTGACTGGGGCAGCCTGGTTCATGGCTTTCTGGAACTGCTCATCCGTCCGACCCTGGGTCAACAGATCTCGGTGGAGGACACCGCCCGAACCCTGCTCGAATCTGATGCAGAGAAGCTCCATCAGGCAGCTCAGGAGTATGCCGCGAGCCTTCCCAGAACTCTTGCGGTGCTTCCCGACTTATTTCAAAAGATCGCTTTAAGAAGACTGGTGAAGACCGTCACCGCCTATCTCCAGCAGATACTGGCGGAGATCTGCAAGGGGAATTCTCCGGTTGCCGTTGAACTCAAACACAAGGTTCCGTTTCCGGGTCTGGATCTCCTGATCTCCGGACAAATCGACCGCATCGACAAAAAGAACGACGTCTACTACATCTACGACTACAAAGTCAGCAGATCCTCATACCCAAAGCAACTCCAGCAGGAGATGCTGCTCGGATACCGGATCCAGCCCATCCTGTATCCCTGGATTTTCGATCAAGAGACGGGAGGCTCTCACGAATCCACTTTTTCTTTTATTTTCCTGGGGGATTCCCCTCCGGTTGAGAGGCCTGTGCCCAGTTCCTCTGTGGAAGTGAACCGCTTTCTCGAACCCCTGGGGGAGATCCTGAGAGAGGGCCTGTACCTACCCATCTCAAAGGAAACCCTCGAGCTTCACCAGTTGGAAAATGTGAACCCCTGCAATTTTTGTGACTACATTTCCCTGTGTCGCCGCTTCGATCCCGGGGCCTCCAGTCGGCACTTCAAATTTTCTCAGGAGCGGTTGAGCTCCCGCATCGATGCCATCTTGTCGGCGACCCAGAAGGCAGGTGCAGACGCATGAGTTTCGAACCCACCGTCAGGCTTTTAGATGAGGCCGACCGCACCCAGGCCGTGACCACATCGGATCATGCTTTTGTCTGGGCAAGTGCGGGTACGGGTAAGACCCATACATTGACCCTGAGAGCCCTGTATCTTTTGTTGAACGCTCCCTTTCTCTTCGCGGGGGGGGAACCACAGGGGAAATCTCTTTACAGCAGCCCTTCCCGGCCCGAACGCCTGCTGGCAGCCCGCAGCGTCATTAAATCACTGGTCCTGACCACCTTCACTCGCAAGGCCGCCGCTGAAATGCAAACTCGACTCTTCAGGTACCTGAACCAGATCGCTGCCGCCCGGGACCGATCTGATCTGGAAGCCAGGGGCGATCCGAAAGATCTCCTTTTTCATGAGGTCGTGAAAATCGTTCTGAAGAACCTGGCGGAATCGGAACAACCTGGTGGAACACCGCCGTTTCCGGCAGTCAGTGAGGACCTTGCCTTTGACCGACTTCGTGCCGGTGCCCAGGCACTGACGGAACTGGCCGCAGAGCTGCAAATCTCCACCATTCACAGTTTCGCCACTTCCCTTCTTCGCCGTCACCCTCTTGAGGCGGGGATTCCACCCACGGCTCGTTTTGCTCAAGAGGACGGGGACGATCAGTCGGATATCGATGAACAAGTGGTGGGAAGGTGGTGGGAACGGCACGCACTCGGTCATCCCGAAATCCGAAACGACCTGGAAGAACTGCTTCAAGTCGTATCGGTGTCTCAGATACGCCATTGGTTGAAGCAATGCTATTACTGCGACTCGATTCTCGAAGAATCCAAAAAGCTTCCTCTGGAGGACCTTGATGAGGAGCGGCGGCTGGTGACGGCCGGACAGGCCTTGATTCAGGCACTGGAGAAGGAAGACAGCAGTAAACTCACCCGGCTGAGGGACCAGTTCAAGCAAATCCTGGAGGACATCAGCGCCCATCGGCCCGCAGCCTGGCAGCAGTTGTGCCGGTTCATCCAAAAGAACAAACGCTACTTCTTTGCTGATGGGAATCCCACCCAAACAGTCCAGGGAGCCCTTCATGCCCTGGCACCCGAACATTCCCAGTATTTTCAGTCCTGGCTGAACCTGTATCTGCCAGCCTCCCGCCTCTGTGTCGCCAAGGAGTTTTCATCGACCTGGACAATCTGGATCCGACTGATGGGAAGATTCGTGAAATGGCTGGATGAAGATGCGATTCAGGAAATGGGACTGGTCACCTTTGACGACATGATTCGCCTGGCCGTCCGGTTGCTGAAGGAGCACCCCGCCGTTCGCCGGGCCGAACAACGAAGGCTGAGAGCACTGCTGGTCGATGAATTCCAGGATACTGACCCCCTACAACTGGATCTCTTCAAGGCACTGCTTCAACATGATGCGAATTCAAGCCATGAAGTTCTGGGGTTTTTCGTGGGGGACACCAAACAATCCATCTATCGCTTCAGAGGGGTCGATGTTCCCACCATCGAGGATTTCCATGAACGGTACGCAGCTCATACCGGATGCCGCCTCGGCCGCAGTGACTTTCATTTGAAGACCAGCTTTCGAAGTGTGAAGGAAGTCACTCAATTCGTGAACCATTTTTTCGACCGGGAGTTGAAGCTGGCCGAGGAGGGCGCTCAGCTCATTTCCCATCGACCCGAACCCGGGGACCTCCCGGAGTGGCATTTGATCGACTCTGATTCTGAGAGTGCGGGCTTCAAGGTGGACAAAGAAAGAGAGTTCGCGGCCGCCGAGACCCTGCGAATCATTCAACGGTATCTTGAACGGAAAGACTGCAGCTGTAAGGACATCCTGGTTCTGGTCAGGAACTGGAAAGAGGTGGATGCCCTGGTACCGGTACTGCAAAGGGGTGGAATTCCCACCATCAGCAGTGGAGCCAAGACCTTCCACCGCCATCCGGAGGTCCTGGATGTCCTGAACCTTCTCATCGCTCTGATTCATCCTCAAGACAGACTGGCCGTAGCCGCCCTGCTGCGGAGTCCCCTGGTATGTCTTTCCGATCCCGAGATTCACAGCTTGCTGCAAGAGATTCCACCCGAGGATTTGCTGCACTCCCGGCGGCCCCTTCCCGATCACTTGCCGGAACCGGTACAGGAAAGGCTTGGCCTCCTGAGAGAGCTTGCCTTACACCGCAGAGAACAGGGCGTGGAGTTGTGCCTTTCCGACTGGCTGAGCCGGGTAAGAGAACTGGTGCCTCAAGTTCTCTACAGCCAGCCTGGCGATCATGAGGGACGGCCGATTGTGCGCATCGATCGAGTCTTTGAAACCTTCAAGGAAGCATCCCAGAGGTCCGTCACTCCCCCTCTGATCTGGCTGTTACGGCAGCGAGACCGAGCCGCTCAGGCCGATCGATGGGACGGCGATCCAGGCGAAGACATCACTCTTTCTGACGAGAGCGTCGACGCGGTCCGGGTCATGACGATTCACAAGGCCAAAGGACTGGAAAGCCGGTTTGTCATCGTCTATGGCTGGACTTCAGTTTTGTTGAATCTGGGTGAAAAAGGACGGGGAAAACAGGGATCTCCGGAAGTGATCAGTCTGACCACCGGGGAAGCCGTCTCATTGAGAGCCTATTCCATGAAGTGGGGGCCACTGGTAGTTGTTTCTCCCGGCTATCTGAAAGCCCTGGCCGAGGAGGGTCGAGCGGCTCAAGAAGAAGCCAAGCGGCTGGCCTACGTGGCCACCACCCGAGCCCGCGACGGGATG
>JAZFRU010000233.1:0-9121 GCA_036445815.1 Acidobacteriota bacterium
TAGCGTTTGAGCCTTCCCAGATACATCTTGGTTAATTCAACCGAGGTGACCTGCCGGGATTCAAGGAGACCGGACAGTCGCGTCACCGGCCAGAAGGCCGCCTCTTCCAGATTTCCGGGGGCCTTCACCTGACCCGGATCACTCCTTTTGAAGGCCTTCTTCTCCTGGCTGAATCGCATCCCGGGCAGGGCTGGATTGAACTGAAGGGCCGGCAGATCGCCGTTGACCAGAGTCGTCTTTCGCATCGCCTGGTAACGGTCGAGGTTCTGGTTGACGGCCCCGACCATTTCCTCTCGCTCCTCCGGCGTGAACTCCAGACCGGAAAGCTGCTCGGCACCGCGCACCATTTCGGCCGTCAGAGTGGAGGTCTGTTCTTCCTGCATCCGGGCCCACAAGACCCCGGGAAACAGCGTGGAGGACAGTCCCGCCCCCGAGAAATAAGCCAGAAAACGGCGGCGTTCCAGAAACTCGCCCTGAGAGGCCTTGCGATTCCTTTGGTTACCGGTCATGGTTCGATTCCCTCCCTAAGGGGTTCAATAGCTTTGCCCAGCCTCGGCTGGTTCGGTCACAGCTGCCTTGAAAAGATTCAGCCCTGTGCAAGAATTGTATTCATCGGTGGAACCGGGATCAAGGAAAGGGATGAGTGTTGTAAAATATTGGAGCACGGATAAAAGAGAAATCCTAATGGATTCAAGAGGTGCAGATGACCAAAAAAATCAACAGAGATGCCTCGGAACTCTTGGAAAAGAAAAAGGCCAGGACCCCAAAAATCGATAAACCGGGACTGGTCCTGGCTGGAGAGACGCTGCCCGCCTCCATGCCGATCCTGCCGATCCGACCTCGTCCCTTCTTTCCAGGTCTCCATATCCCCCTGGAGGTGAGAGAGGAACAGCTTCCCGTGGTGACGTTGGCCCTGGAATCCTCCACGGGAACACTGGGCATAGTCCTGGTCAAGGATGTACAGGGAGATGACGGCCTCGAAAATCTCCATCGCACCGGTGTGGCGGCGAAGATCGTCAAGGCGGTGACAGAGGAACCGGGGACGGCTCACATCTTGATCAGTTGTTTGGAGCGCTTCTCCATCAAGGACATCCAGGAGACCGACAAGGGCCTGTTCGCGCGGGTCGAGTATCACTATGCCACTGCACTCGCTTCCAACCTGCAACTGAAGGCCTATTCGATGGCCATCATCTCGGCCCTGAAAGATCTCATGGCCTTGAATCCACTTCATGCCGAAGTCATTCGTTTGTTTCTCAGCCGTTCCTCTCTGGATGATCCCGGACAACTGGCAGACTTTTCTGCCAGTCTCACGACCGCTGACGGGCAGGATCTCCAGAAAATCCTGGAGGCATTCGATGTTCGTAAGCGATTGGATCAAACCCTGGTACTCCTGAAAAAGGAAATCGAAATCTTCAAACTTCAAAAGCAGATCACCGACCAGATTGAAGAGAAGATGACTTCACAGCAGCGAGAATTTTTTCTCAGGGAGCAGTTGAAGGCCATCAAGCAGGAACTGGGCCTTGAAAAAGACGGCAAGGCGGCGGAAGTCGAAAAGTTTCAGCAGCGACTGGAGGGCTTGACCCTGAATCCTGAGGCCCAACAAGCGGTTGATGAAGAGCTGGAAAAACTGCAAATCCTGGAACCTATTTCTCCGGAGTACACGGTTACCCGAAACTATCTGGACTGGCTCACGATCCTGCCCTGGGGAAAACTGAGCCAGGACAGCTATGATCTGGATCTCGCTCGCAAGATACTCGACCAGGATCACTACGGCCTGGATGACGTCAAAACCCGGATTCTGGAATTTATCGCCGTGGGGAAAATCAAGGGGGACATTGCCGGATCGATCCTCTGTCTGGTCGGACCTCCAGGCGTGGGAAAAACCTCGGTGGGAAGGAGCGTCGCACACGCTCTGGGGCGTCAATTTTATCGGTTCTCTCTGGGTGGCATGAGAGATGAAGCGGAGATCAAAGGACACCGGAGGACCTATATCGGGGCGATGCCTGGCAAACTGATCCAGGCACTGAAAACCGCCGGCACAGCCAACCCCGTCATCATGCTGGATGAAATCGACAAGGTGGGAGCCTCCTTTCGGGGTGATCCAGCCTCGGCCCTTCTAGAGGTCCTGGATATCGAACAAAACCCCGCCTTTCGCGATCACTACCTGGATGTTCCTTTTGATCTCTCCGATGTCCTGTTCATCACGACCGCCAATCAACTCGACACCGTGCCATTGCCCCTGATCGACCGCATGGAGGTGATTCGTCTCTCCGGCTACATCCTGGAAGAGAAGGTGGAAATTGCCCGTCGTTATCTGATCCCGAAGGCACTTGATAACTTTGGCATAAAGAAAACCCAGATCAGTATCAGGAAATCTGCTCTGAAAAAGATCATCGAAGGCTATGCAAGAGAGGCTGGAGTTCGTGGCCTTGAAAAGCTGGTGAGAAAGATTTTTCGCAAAGGTGCCGTCGAATTGGCAAACCATCCCAAGAAGAAGCTCGTCGTGACGCCGGCCAATGTGGAAAGCTATCTGGGGCACGCCACCTTCACGGATCAGGAGTTGCTCGAGGGTCGCCCAGGAGTCGTGACCGGGCTTGCCTGGACAAGCCTGGGAGGGGCCACCCTTCAGATTGAGGCCACCGCAGTGCTCAGTCGCCGCAAGGGCTTCAAGCAGACAGGCCAGCTGGGTAGCGTCATGGTGGAAAGCTCTGAAATTGCCTATTCCTACGTCATGGCCCACCTGGACCAGTATGGAGTCCAGTCGAATTTTTTCGATCAGCATTTCGTTCATCTCCACGTACCCGCAGGCGCGACCCCCAAGGACGGGCCATCTGCCGGGGTCACCATGGCCACTGCGCTGATCTCAATGATCCGGCAAAAGACCGTCAAAAAGGGCTTGGCCATGTCCGGGGAACTCACCCTCACGGGGCGCGTTCTCCCCATAGGCGGCGTCAAGGAAAAGGTGATCGCCGCTCGCCGTATCGGGCTCAAGAAACTGATCTTCCCACAGGACAATCAAAAGGATGTCGACGCTCTTCCCGATTATCTACGCAAGGGTTTGACCTTTCTGTTTGCCGCTGATTTCGAAGATGTCTATCGTCAGGCCTTTCGGAACAGACGCACCAGAAAAAAGCTGACCGGTTAACCGTCCGGTTAACCGACTGACACACTCACCGAATTTCTACATTGTGATCGTCTGCCGGGCAACGGGTGACGGCAGCCCGCCGGGTCAACGGGTCAGCCTTTATAAAGTGGCTCTTTTCTGGCTCGATTCTTTGTGTTACAAGTAGCTATCCGTTTCCACTCAATGAGCAGGAGGTCTCACCATGTCTGATAATAACTCTTTTATTGCAAAGTCTTTAGCCCTGTTAGCCGTCTTGGCAATTGGCGTTTTCATCGGGGTTTATCTCCCTTCTTCGTCCACCTCGGCGGACGAAATTGTTGAAAACTCGACAGACGAAGGGGACTCCCAATTTGAGCCCCGGGGGGGATCCCTGGCGCTGGACGCTCGAAGAAGATTTATCTATCTGCCGCTGAATAACCCTGCAGTGGTTCCTGCCAGCATGGCTCCCTTCATGAAAGATGACGATATCGTGGCCGGAGTGGTTGTCGACGGTCAGCCTCGAGCCTATCCCCAGTGGGTGCTGGTGGCCTATCACGTGGTCAATGACACCATCAACGATACTCCCGTCATGCTGGCCCACTGCGAAATTTGCAGCGGGACCTCCGCCTTTGATCCAGTTATCGAAGGATTGGACGGTAAATCTCTGAGTTTTCAGATTCACGGGATCGCCAACGGCACCTTCTCAGTCTATGACTATCAGACTCACACGGTCTGGTCTCCCTTCACCGGACGGTCTTTTACCGGAGACATGCATCCTTCACGTATGAACCGGGTGCCTCTCATCGTGGAACCCTGGAAAAACTGGCTCAAGAGATTCCCGGAAACCGAGGTGCTGGTGGCCAACCGGATTTTCATCGACCAGCGGGAGCATGGACGTGGCGAAACCAATCAAATTGGACACGATTACATTCCCGACGGATTCCAGAACGTGGCCAACATGGAAGACACCCGCCTTCCCTACAACGAACTGGTATACGGAGTCGCCAACCTGGCAGGAACCCAGTCCATTGCCTTTCCCATAGCTATGCTGGGCAAGCAGGAAAAGCTTCTCCGGTATGAATTCGCTGACGAGTTCTACCTGTTGAAAAAAGACGGGGATTTCGGTGTGGTGTCCTACCGTCTCCGAAAGGACCAGGAAGCGAGTGAATTCCATCAAATCAGTACAAGCCCGTTTCGGATTGGCGACGATCAGGGTGGTATCTGGGACGAATTCGGAAGGGCCATCAATGAAGGCGGTGAAGATCTATTGGTCACCGATGGCTATTTCACCGAGTGGTATGAATGGGTCAGCGGTTGGCCCGAATCGCAGATCGCCGACTAGCCGACCCACGGCATTCACGATCCTCACCGTATGAACGAATTGAAGGACAAAAAAGGGAGACTCGTACATGGCTGACTCTACCTGGAAATCCGTCGTTTGCTTGATTGGCCTGGCCGCAGTCATGGCATCCATGGCCTGCAGCTCTGCTCCGTCAGTGGAAGAAACTCCGGTCGCCTCCTGGCGGGAAGAGGCTGAATATCTGGCGCTTCCTGGGGAGAGAAGGTTTTTTCTGCTTCCCTTGAACAATCCTGGAGTGGTTCCGGCCTCGGCCGCTTCCCACATGGAACCCGACGACCTGGTCTTCGGCCTGGTCGTCAATGGACAGCCTCGCGCTTATCCTCGCTGGCTCATGGTTGCCTATCACGTGGTGAACGACACCATCAACAACGTCCCCGTGATGGTGGCACACTGTGAGGCTTGCAGCGGTTCCGCGGCATTCAATCCAGTGCTTGACGGGTTCGGAGATAAGGCTCTGACCTTTCAAATCTATGGTGAGGCCGCCGGGACATTCAACGTGTACGACTATCAAACCCGGACCATCTGGTCTCCTTTTACCGGTCGAACCACGGAAGGCCAGATGCATCCCACCAAGATGAGCCGCGTTCCTCTGGTACTGGAACCCTGGAAGGATTGGGCTCAGCGTTATCCAGAGACAGACGTTGTGCTGGCCAGCCGGCTCATGATCGAGACACGTGAGCATGGGCGGGGTGTGCACAGCGAATTGGGAGATGACTTTGTCGCCCCCGTCTTCGCACCGACCGCTAACATGGAAGATACCCGGTTACCCTACGGCACTCTCATTTTCGGTATTACCAATGCGCAGGGTGACCAGGCTGCTGTCTTCCCCCTGGAGTTCCTCGACACCCAGGAAGGACTGCTGGAATATTCCCTGACGGGTCAGGAATACCTGATCAGGAAGATCAGTGAGTTCTCAGTTGTGGCATTCCGACTGTCTCCCGAACAGCAACAGACTTCTTTCCATATCGTCAGTGAAAATCCCTTCAGGCTGGGAGATGACGATGGGGGAGTCTGGGACGAGTTCGGAAGTTCGGTCGGCACTACCGGGGATCGGCCGGATCTGGAAACAGCCGATGGCTACTTCACCGAATGGTACGAGTGGGTAAGCAGTTTTCCACAATCGGAAATCGCGGGCTCCTAGCCTGGATTTCACAGGAAACTGCTGCGGCCACACCCAACATCGCTGATCAGCATCAAGCATCATCCGGGCCTCTGTCCTCAGTCGACGCCAATCGAGGAAAAGATTCCTCGATCACGGATCCCTGACTGGAGGAGTCTCCTGGGGTCACCCCCTCCCAACACGAATTTCACCCGTCAAAGCGATGTTCCGTCATGAATGTATCTTGAAAGGCACCTCGGCAGGCTTCGTTTCTGGTGCCTCGTGAGGCACACATCCGCGCACTCATCGGGTTCAGTCACCCCACTCCGACAAAGAATCTCGAGGACAAGAATCAAGCCCGAGCAAACATGAATTTTCCGTTTTCTTCGGTAGCCCCGCCTCTTTCCACAAGGTTCTTCAACGCTTCGTTGGTGACGACTCGCGGATGCAGGTCACCAAAGTTCCAGTTCACCGCTGATAAATGCTGAGAAATTTCGTCTACAGACAAAGGCTGCTTACCGAATATTCTCAACACCTCCCGTACCGCCACCTCGATATTCAACTCGAGGGCCACCACGGTTTCGTGGAGTTCCTGATACTGTGCTTCCATTGCTACTGGCGGGACCGGTGCTGTCGGGACTGTCGGGGCTGCTGTCGGGGCTGTCGGTGGTGGCGGCACGGCAGGAGGCGTTTGCATCACTGGCTCGTCAGCAGGGACGGTCGGACTCACTTCAGGCTTCACCGCGCTCGGAGGCGAATTCTCTGCTACTGGGGGAGGCGACGGCGGAGCAGGACTTTGGGCCGGAGGAGGAGCTGGCGGTACAGGGGGCGCTTGTTGGTCGACCGCCGAAACACCTTCAGCATGGGGAATGGTTCTCTCCGGGGACTTTCCTGCGGGTGCTGTCGGGACTTCCGGAGAAGTGGGTGGAGGAGATGCCGACGGCTTGACCGCAGAGGGTGGAATGGCCGCTGGTGGAGTCGTCGTTCGAATCGGAGCCGGAGGTTTGAGCGGCTTCACCCCAGAAGGCGGAGTGGTCGCCGGAGTCTGCGGCGTTGAAACCACTTCCACCGCCTCCGGTGGCTTTGCCGTAGGGGCCGGATCAATTTTTGTTTTCAGAACGGCTGGTTGAGCCGCCTTTTTAGGCTTGGCCGCAACAAACGGCTCAGACTGCCCCGCCCAAGCCGCCTCCTTGTACAGAAACGAGCCGACCACCGTGGCCACCAGAATCGACACCAGATACAACCCCAGGGTTGGAAGGGCTCCCATCACAGGCCCTGTCATGATTGAAGAGGAACCACTGACCACGGCAATGATCAACCAGGTCGCCAGGCCGCCTGCAGCTGCCGTTTTAGGGCCCTGTCCATAACGAAGGCTGATTGCCGCGTACAGCCAGAGGGTCCAGACTCCGATGATCAATTCCCATACAATCCCAAACGCTGAAATAGAGGCATTCAGAGGTAGAAAAGGCAACGGCAGCCGGATACCCGACCCTTGAAAAGCCGTCGAGAACGGCAAAAGAGTGCGGTCGACACTCGCCAACCCTGGGATCCAATCCCGTTCCGAAGCGGTCACATTAAGTATTCCAAACCCAACGAGGATGAGACCCGCAACCAGCCCACCCAGCAGTATGCCCGTCCAGTTCACACCCACATTCGCATTTACTTTTGCCATCATTTTCACCCCAATATGTATGGAGAGAGTATACTATGGGGGTCAGTCATCCAACGAATCTCTTCGCGTTTGCATGTTGAGTCACGTTTCCCCCTCAGTCATCCAGATCAGTTTTTAAGCAAGATCCAGGGACCCAAGACGTCCAGCTGAAAAGCCTTCACTTCTCCAGGTCTCAGAGAAAACGGGGCGCTCTTGCTGCTGATGTCAAGTCGACGTATACAGCTTACCTCCCCCAAACTGGCCATCACGGTGATGCTGATCACGGCCGTGGACTTGGGGGTTCTGGAAACACCTCGCCCTCCCCCGCTCACTTCTGCGCCATCATCCCGACCAGCCGAAGAGGCTGCCACGAACCTGGCACACCCGACAGAACATTCCTGCCGCATGGGGGGTTCACTGGGCAAACACAACGCAGCCCTCAAAAACGCGCTTTATTCCCTGGCTGGAGCCGGAGGATTGAATTTCGGATAGACATTGCCATTGTGGCACATGTTGCAGGTCGCTCGGGGAGCTCCATCCCAGGTGAAAACCTCGGAGTTGATCTTCTGGACCATGCCCAGCATTTTTCGGGCCGCTTCCTTGTGAGGGGTGTCTTCAGCAAAGTCTTGCCGATTGTGGCAAAATCCGCAGTCAACGCCCAATGATCGGTCAAAGTTTTGCATGATTGGGCGTAGATCCTGTGGATCATCAACCTCGAGAACTTTCAGATTGGTGGCAGGCTTGTCAAAGGCACTGCCCCGTCGCTGACTGAGTGTCCAAGGGGCACACAGGGCGATCATCACCCCGACAAGGATCCATACTCTGTTCCACTTAAGTAGCCGCATCGTTTCCAACTCCTTTTGCATTGAAGGACAGGGATTCCAAACTCTACCCGCAATAATCCCTAAAATCCTACCGCTTTGCAACGACATTTTCTCCAGACCAACGGAGCTTGACCAGGGGACTCCCTCTTGACGCCGCCATCTCAGACATTTCATCCGCACCATCGTTGATCCGTGGCGTCCGCCTATGCTTACCGTTGGTGTTGCAGGAGGAAACGCACAAGGCCTTGAGGGTTGGTGCGATCGGTGACGAAAAGACAGAGGACCTAGGGCTCGAAGGGGCCTGATGGTCCCTGCGGTGACTGTCTGACACCCAGTTCCATCATCTTCTGGCGACTGATATCATCCCGGGAATAACGGACTGATATCACTCGATAGCGATTCCTCGCCTCATCCATCCTCCCCTCTATCTCGGCCCTGACCGCCAGCAGATATTCATAAGACGATTCCGATCGAGCATTCATTCTCAGGGCATTCGAAAACCCGAGTAAAGCTTCGCGATGTGCTCCATGTTTCAGGGCCAACAAAGCCTGATGGTGATGAGCAACAGAATATCTCGAATTAATCTTGAGAGCGCCGTTGTAGGCCTTGGCAGCCCTCTCGTCGCTACCCACACATGCATAGGCGATACCCAGGTCGGTTGAAAGCTGTTCATGACTGTACTTGCTGAAGAGCAACCCTCTCTCAAACAGTTGTATCGCCTCGACACAATCCCCCTTTTCCAGGCGAGATTTCCCGAGTCCGTAATAGGGAGTCAGATTGTGGACGTTGAGAGACAACCAGTAGCGGCAGTAGGTCTCCTGATCCCTCCATTTGGTGTTGGCCTCTCGCACCGTCAACAGGCTGGTCAGCAATAGGCTCGAGATCAAGACCGCTCCAAGCCATCCTCTCATTTTTTTGGTCACAGACACGAGCCCATTGGAGACCATAAGAAAAAATCCGAATGAGGAGAAACTGAACCAGTGGGGCTCGATGAGAGGCGTTGCGAAGGGGAGGTAGATGAAACTGGCGACGGCGATGGGGGCCAGACCTGCCACAAAGATGGCCAGGGAAAACGCGTTGAGCC
>JAZFRU010000234.1:0-7275 GCA_036445815.1 Acidobacteriota bacterium
CTGAAGTGGACTATGAGGGAAATACGCGTCAGGTCATTGCCCTGGTCAAGGGGCCTGACATCGTGGAAGCCCTCCGCTTCGCTATTTTTGGCAATTACATTCACTTTGACAACCACGCCAAGGTCAATTGGGGTATCAATCTGCTCACCACCATCTACTCCAACAGCGGAGTCGATATCGACAAGGGAGTCAAGATCACCGGGCTGGTTCAGGCGGCCAATTACATTTCCCCCAACTCCGGCCCGGCCGATGGCGACGGGACGGTCGCGGACACTATTTTGATCAATCCGGGCGAGCAGGGCGATCCCAACCCCGCCCCGGTGGTGGGGACTGCACCGGTTGTTCAGGCGATTCCCCCTCCTCCCATCAAGGAATTTCCCAACTTCGAGTTCGTTGAGATCAAGGACATCACCGATCCGCTTGGCCGAACCGTGAGTTCCGTTAATTTTGACAAGCTCCTGGAGGCGGCCCACGATTTTGCTGCGGCCCAGCCCAATGATAATTCTGAAGTGGCCATGCCGTTAACCGATGGGGATTGTCCCTTTGGCGGCAATTGTTATCCGGGTGCGCTCACGCCGGCCAACATTCCCATCAGCGTGATTCACCGCAATTCCGGTACGCCGCGGATCATCCGGGTCCCCAACGTGGACAACCCCACTTACTACGTGGAGCTGGGGACGACGTCCGGACAGTGCCCCACCTATCCTTGCGCTACCGGTACCAACACTGGCAATACCATCGAAATTATTTTCAAGTACCAGGGCCCCGACACTAATGGAGCGGCCAACGACACCCGCCTCTATGGAAATGACTCGCTGCTCTATATCGAAGGGGACGCCGAGATCGATCAGGACACCGATACCCTGGTACGGATCGAGGGTTCGCTGATTGTCAACGGCAGTTTTGATTTCAAGTCGGCCGGAGAGATCCTGGCCTGGGAGAACCGTCAGGCTCCCTGGTTTGAGGATCTGGATCACAGCATCTACGACCAGACCGATGACGGCAACGCCGACTTTGCGACCACCGTGGCTCATGCGAATAACGATGCCGCGACTCTCGATCTTCAACACTCCGGTTATCCCGCCTTGGCTGCCAATGGCAAGATCAAGATCGACGGAAGCGGGGGGCCGGCTCACGTGGAGGGCGTGGTCTACACCGTCTCCGAGAGCCATCTGCATCGATCCGATGCCCATGCCCCGGCCTACACGGTGGGCAGCGAGATTGCCGATGTAATTCACAATTGTGAGTTCTTCTCCTTCGCCTACGATGCCGAATCGCTGAGTCTTTACGGATTTTATGACCGTATCAGCGCCCGGCCGGCCCTGAAGATCATCCGTCTGGAAGACCTGTAGGTTCGTGCATTCGTGCTTTCGTGCATTCGTGCCTTCGAGGTTTGGGAGGGGTCCAAGGCCCCTCCCAATTTTTTTGTCCTCACCTTTACTGAACCCTACTCTGGAGGGGGCAAAGGTGGGAGGCGCCTCAGTGTGCCGATTACTGTGTTGGCTTAATTTGGAGAGATGAGAAAAGGAAAGACAATTTTTCTCTGTGTCTTTGTGTCTCTGTGGTGGGGGGCGGCCTCGCTCCGCTTGGCCGCGTTTCACGTTTAAGGTTTAAGGTTTCACGAAATTCCCGGCAACTGGACGAAAGGATGCTTTCCGGAATCGGCGCCCTGAGGCGCCTCCCACACTTTGGACCCTCGACAAACGTTAAACTTGAAACCCGCTGGTCTTCGGCCAGCGGCCGGTCAGAGGACAACTTCCCCTGGTGATGGGCGAATCAGCGCTGTATGAAAATGCAGTAAACTGTCCAGAGCCGAAACGATAGACCGAACGGATTTTATCGATGACACCGTTGGACCCATCTCAAGACCAGAAGGCCACAATCGGCAGCAACTCTTACCTGTATCCAGCTCTTTTGACCTGTTTCTTTCTGTCCGGGGCCACCGCCCTGGTGTACGAAGTCTTGTGGGTGCGGATGCTGCTGTTGCGGCTGGGCTCGACCGGCCTGGCCGTCAGTACCGTGGTGAGCGCCTATATGGCCGGGTTGGCCTTCGGAGCCCATGTCGCGGGCCGCCTTTCCCGGCGTCTTCGCCGTCCTCTGGCGGTGTATGCACTCCTGGAACTGGGCATTGCGGGGTCGGCTCTACTCATTCCCTCGGGGTTGTCCGCCATGGATCCTGTTCATCGAGTCCTGTGGCAGACCTTTGAGCCTCAGTACCTCACCTTCAGTTTGCTGCAGTTTGCTTCTGCTTTCCTGCTCTTGTTCGTTCCCACTGCCCTGATGGGGGCCACCCTGCCGCTTTTATCCCAGGCAGTTGTACGGCAAACCGACCATGTCGGTCGACGAGTGGGAGCCCTGTACGGTATCAACACCCTGGGTGCTGTTCTGGGTACCGTCCTGACCGGGTTCGTACTGCTGCCTCAACTGGGGATCAGTCGAACCCTTCTTGCCACCGCAGCCGTTAATTTATTGCTCGCCGCTGGTGCGGGAGCTTTGAACCGAATTACCGGGACGGTCTCGGCCGAGAGGGAACTGACGCCTCCGCAGTCTGAGCCGGAAGGTCCTGAAGGAGGAGGGAGTCTCCGGGAACGCTGGCTTCGAATTGCCGTTCTGGCGGCCCTGGTGGTATCCGGATTCACTTCCATGGTCTATCAGGTGGCCTGGACCCGGACCCTGAGTCTGGTGATCGGATCTTCTGCTTACGGCTTTACCATCGTCCTGGCCACCTTTCTGGTGGGGATTGCCCTGGGTGCGCTGGTCCTGTCGCGTTTTGTCGAACGTCTTGGGGGCGCACTCGTGTGGTGGATCGTTGCGGCTCAGGCGATGATCGGATTTGCCGCCTATGCCACCAGCAGTATCGTGAATCGTCTGCCCTACTATTTCACTCGGGGATTTCACTGGCTGGATGCCGAGGTCAGTTCGGTTCACCTGTTGAGTTTTGCCCTTGCCGCCCTGGTTCTTTTCCCTTCCACCTTCGTGATGGGGAGTATGTTTCCTCTGGCGGTCCAGTTTTTTTCCCGATCGGCCCGGGGAGTGGGGCGCCTGGTGGGCAATCTCTACTCCCTGAACACGGTCGGAGCCATCCTGGGCGCCTTCACCGGTGGATTCGTTCTTCTGGCCCACTTCGGGATTCGCACCACTCTGGTCTCGGCCATCGGCATGAATCTGTGTGTGGCGGCGCTGGTAGCCCTGTTTCTTCCCGTTGTCTTGAGAATCCGCCTCGTGGCTGCTCTGGGGCTGGTGGGACTCCTGAGCATTTTCATGATCGTGCCGCCGGGCTGGAACTCTCTGCTGATGTCCAGTAGAATGTTCCAGTACGCTCACGTACTGGAGAAGGACTTTACCGACGATGATTTCTGGAGAATCACCGAAGGGAATTACGATCTGTTGTTTTACGAAGAGGGTCTCACCTCCACCATCTCCATCCTCTTTGACGGAAGCAATGTCTTGCTGGTCAACAGCGGCAAGATCGACGCTTCCAACCATTCCGACATTGATACCCAGCTGCTGCTGGGTCATGTCCCTCTCCTTTTTCACCCGGAACCTCGGGATGTGTGCGTGATCGGGATGGGCAGCGGAATGACCGCCGGTTCGGCCTTGACCCATCCCATTCGCTCTCTGGTTCTGCTGGAGATTGAAGAGGCCGTACTGAATGCCGCCAGCTTCTTCGATGACGTGAACAATCGCCCGCTCGAGGACGCTCGAACCGAAGCAGTGACGGCAGACGGCCGCAACTACCTGATGATGACCGACCGCCAATTTGATGTGATCATTTCGGAGCCTCCGAATCCCTGGATGAGCGGAGTTTCTAATCTGTTCACCCGGGAATTCTTTGAAATCGCACGGCAGAGATTGCGCCCGGAGGGCGTTCTGGGTCAGTGGCTGGAACTCTACAGCCTGTCGCCCGAGGATTTGCGTGCCATCCTGGCCTCTTTCACCTCGGTCTTTCCCCATGTCCAGATTTTTGGAACGATCGAGGAGACGGATCTGCTGGTGGTGGGCTCGGCAGTTCCCCTTCCCCTGGACGTCGAAGCCTTGGAAAAGCGAATGAGTTCCCCTGAAGTGGCCCGGGATCTGAACCGGGTGAATGTTGGCAAGGTAGCTGAACTGCTGAGTTTTTTCAAGATTGGAGAATCGGAGATTCAATCGCTGGCGGCCGGGTCGCCTCTCAACACCGATGACAATGCCAAGATCGAATTCTCCGCTCCCTGGTATCTCTATGTCGATACCGGAGCCCTCAACTGGGAGCTACTGGACGACTCGACGGCCGGGCCGATGCCCTATCTGACGGGTTTGAATGGAGTTGAAGAGAGGGTCGAGTTTCTCATCTCGCTGGAAGAGGCCTATCGGGAGCGCGGGCGGCCGCAGGACGCCGAGAGGGTTCAGGAGGCACTGCTTCGATTGGAATCGCCATCGGAGCAGACAGAGTGACGGAACCATGAACGACCGAGACTCTTGGACGATGACAGACTTGGCTCGTCTCCGGTTTTTCTGGACTCTGATTTTCCTGGTCTGCTTTCCGGTACTGGGCTTTTCCCATGCCGGCAACGTCAGCTACTCCCAGATCACGGTTGAAAATCTCCAGATCCGTCACCAGATCGAGATTCTGTTGGAGGAACTGGAAGAGGTGATTCCCCTGGACACCGATCGGGATGGTGTCATCACCTCGGAGGAACTGGAAGCGGTTCGGGATGAACTGGCCGACTACCTGGCCCGCAAGGTCGAAGTCGAGAGCTGGGAGGTGGCCATTCCCTTACGGCTGGAATCTCTGGAGATTCGGGAGAGGGAAGTGATTGACGCCGATTCAGACACCCTGCCTTTCCTGTGGGTCGAACTCATCTTCGATTCCCCTCATCTGTTGAGTCAGTTTAAGATCCGCTGTCACGTGCTGGATGAGGTGGATGTTCGCCACGACAACCTGGCCAAGATTACCGTCTTCGGTGTAGAGCGTCCCTTTGTCTTCAAGCCCTGGAACACGTTTGTGTATGAAAGAGGCCGGGGGCGGGCCGAGCAGGTTTTCCCCTCTCTCTGGTCCACCCTGCACAGTTTTGGGATGCTGGGAGGCGAGCACATCTTGACGGGTTACGACCACATGCTCTTTCTCATCGGCCTGCTGCTGGTGGCCACTCGGTTTCTCACCACCGTCAAGGTGGTGACGGCCTTCACCGTGGCCCACAGCGTTGCGCTGGTGCTGGCGGCTTTCAAGCTCGTCGAGGTGAGCGTCGGAATCGTGGAACCGATGATTGCCCTGAGCATCATGTACGTGGCGGCGGAGAACTTTTTTTCCTGGTTTCCCCTCAAGCGCTGGATGATCAGCTTTGGATTTGGCTTGATCCACGGACTGGCCTTTGCCCAGGGACTCCAGATGCTGGATCTTCCCCGGACTCAGTTCGCTATTGCCCTGCTGTCTTTCAACGTGGGAATCGAGCTGGCCCAGGTGATGATCGTGGCGGTCGCCTTTCCCGCCCTGATGTTGATGGCCCGGGCCCCCTGGCGTGATCGCACCATCCGGGTCTTGTCGCTGGTGCTGTTTGTCATGGGGACGGTCTGGTTGGTGGAACGCGTCTTGTGGTAGGGCTTTCACCACCAAGACACAGGAAAGTTTTCACCACAGAGACACAGAGACACTGAGAAGAGAATTCTTTCCCCTTTCCTTCTCAATGGCTTCTATTAGGGCGCACGGCCGTGCGCCCCTACCCTTCTTCTCGTGAAACGTTGAACGTGAGTCCGGAGTGTGGGAGGCGCATGGGGGATTTGGGTGGCATGGGTTCAGAACCCCAAAGGGGTGATGTTCAATAGCCTGGGGTGTAAACCCCAGGATTGAAAATAGCGTTAATGAGGGAGCCCTGTAAGGGCGATGTCAAGCACTGACGGTGTTATCTACATCGCCCTTACAGGGCTCCATCGCCAACCCTGCTTTCAATCCCAGGGCTCACGCCCTGGGCTATTTTCATGCCGCCCCTTCAGGGCTCCCGAGAAGTGACCTCAGAATGTCCTGTGCAAAGGATGTCCTGAAAATGAACACCTCAGGGTGCCCAATCCGGAAAACATCTCTTCATCCAGTTGCCGGAGATTGCGTGAAACGTGGGACCTGGAACGTGCAACACGGGCGAGCATCAGCGAGACCGCAACAAACGCACGAACTCACGATTGCACGAATTCACGAATCGACCGGCGGTTCCTGCCGTTGCTGCCTCCACGATTGGGCATATTCGCCGCCTTCGGCCAGCAACTGCTTGTGGCTGCCCGATTCCACTATTTCCCCCTGCTGCATGACATAAATCAGATCGGCTCTCATGGCGGTCGTGAAGCGATGGGTAATCAGGACCGCCGTCTTGTCCCGGGCCATCCGGGTAAAGCGATCCAGCCACTCGGTCTCGGCCCAGGCGTCCATGCCGGCCGTGGGCTCATCCAGAAGGATGATGGGCGCCCGTCGAAAGAAGGTTCTGGCCAGACAAATCCGCTTCCATTCCCCCACGCTCAGCTCCGTGCCATCCACAAACCACTTCCCTAACAGGGTGTCGTACCCCTGAGGCAAGCGGTCCACCACCTCGTGGGCGGCGGCGGCAACAGCGGCGGTTTCGATCCGGGCTGAATCCATGGCTGCAGACACGTCACCCAGGCCGATGTTTTCTGCCACGGTCTCGTTGTAATGGACGGGTTCCTGGAGGAGCACCCCAATGTTTGCTCGAAGCTCCTGAAGGGAGAGGTCTCGCAGATTCACTCCATCCAATTCGACCTGCCCCTGTTCGGGGTCATAGAGGCGGCACGCCAGCTTGATCAGGGTGCTCTTGCCGGCTCCGTTGGATCCCACAACCGCCACCGTCTTGCCGGCGGGAATCAGGAGATTGAAATTCCGCAGAGCCGGCCGGTCGCTGCCGGGATAGCGGAAGGTGACCTGGTCAAAGCGAATGCCTTCGGTCAACGGCACCACGACTGGGGAAGGCTGAGGAGGATCCAGGAGTTGAGGCTGCAGATCCAGGAATTCGAAGAGATGGCTCAAAAAAAGCATGTTGGCGTACATCTGTCCCACATTTTGCAACAACGAGCGCATCAAGCCCTGGCCACGGTAAAAGGCCTGGTAAAAGAGGGTCAGTTGTCCCAGAGTGATCAAACCCGTCATGGCCCGAAAGGCCATCCAGGCCAGGGCGGCCCCCGTGATCAGTAGACCAAAGGTTCGGGCGGCGGTCTCGGCGATGACCTCATCTCGAGCCAGCTTGAGGTTTTCCTGGCGCAAGCTCCGGAGCAAGGTCTGAAAAGCCGTCTGAAAACGCC
>JAZFRU010000235.1:0-3976 GCA_036445815.1 Acidobacteriota bacterium
CGTCACGAGGGTACGGGAAATTCCGGTATCGGTATTGACGACGTGAATTTCAACGCCAGGAAGGACACCGCCCGTTTCATCACTGACGGCCCCGGAGATGGTTCCGGTCGTGAGCTGGCTCCAGGCCGGACTCACAAAGAAATGTAACAGGCATAGGATAGCAATCGAATGTCTACTCATTACAGCATGTCTCCTTGTTTATGATTGTTCGTTTAAACAATCTTCTCTTAACAACTCCACTTACACGTGTGCACAGGTTTCTATGTACAGCAATGTCATTTTGGCCGGGGGAATTCTCACGAAAGTTGTTGAATACCTGACTGGGGCAGGGTTTCTTGTGGTCAGTTGTTAGCAATCCAACAGTCAAGAACTGCCTGGATTCAAGGATCAGGTATTTCAGGGAAGGAGCAGGGGGGTGTCTCTCACTGACCGGTCGCGAGGACCGTCAAACCGGCGGCGGCACCTTTGCCGCCAGGGCGACAGCAGAGGCAACTTGTAGCGAGACTCCCTTGTCGAGCGGATCAGGCAATATACGGTCCCGTGTGGGTTCGGGTATGGCTGCTGCCAACGCTTTGGCGGCCGTGATTTTCATGGGTTCGGTGATGGTGGAGGCTCCGGCATCCAGCGCTCCTCGAAAAATTCCGGGAAATGCCAGTAGATTGTTGATTTGATTCGGGAAGTCGCTTCTGCCAGTTCCGACTATCGCGGCTCCGCCCCGACGTGCTTCGTCCGGCATGATCTCAGGAAGGGGATTCGCCATGGCCAACACGATGGGGTCGCTGGCCATTCTGGAGACATCTTCGGATGAGAGTAAATTCCCTTTGCTGACGCCGATGAATACGTCCGCGCCTTCCAGCACGGTTTGGAGCGAACCGGATCGGCCTTCTTGATTCGTGTAGGACAACAGTTCTCGTTTGTATGGGGCCAGATCCTCCCGGCCGCTGTGAATCACCCCTTTGGAGTCGCATACCACCACATCAGCTACAGGAATGCACACGCTGGGACTGTGCCCGACACACCTCAGCAGCCGTGCGATGGCCGTACCCGCGGCTCCAGCGCCATTGATGACGACACGCAGTTTCGCCACGTCGCGATCGAGTACTTTCGCCGCGTTGAGTATGGCTGCAATCAAGACAATGGCTGTCCCGTGCTGGTCATCGTGAAAGACCGGAATGTCCAGGTCCTGTAACTGACTCTCGATCGCGAAGCATCGCGGGGCCGAAATGTCTTCCAGATTGATGCCTCCGAAGACGGGGGCGATTCGTCGCACAGTCGCGACGATTTCGTCCACCTCTTGACTGTCAATGCAAATGGGCCAGGCATCAATCTGGGCGAACTCCTGGAACAGGAGCGCCTTGCCTTCCATCACGGGAATGGCGGCGTGTGGTCCTATATTGCCCAGTCCCAGCACTGCCGAACCGTCACTGACCACGGCCACACAATTGCTCTTGATGGTCAATTCACGAGCCTTACTGGGATCTGCGGCGATGACCTCGCAGGGGCGTGCCACACCTGGAGTGTAGGCGAGGGATAGATCATCACGATTGGTGATCGGCATCTTTCCCACCACTCCGATCTTTCCCTTCAGTTTTTCGTGAACTCTGAGACTGCGCTCGTAAAAATCGGACATCGATCATTTCTCCCTTCGACCAGGCAATACCGTCGATCAGCATAGCACTATCGAATTGCGGGACATCTCCTCACTCACTCGTTCCCACCCTGTTGCTGGAAGAACAAAACCGTCCGACCTTCCCTGGATAGTTGGTTTGTTCGACCAGAATGAGTAAAGTATGCTCGTTGGCAACGACCGAAACACCCGATGAATTCCAGGTAGGAGCATGACATGACCCTCAGCCGTTTCCCCTTTACCCCGAAACCGATCAGGGCCGTTCTTCAAAAGAGTTAGGGAAGCCCCCATCCTCAGGAAAGGTGTCCAGGAATGGCAATCTCAGTTGACGATCCAGGCTTGGCCGAACGCATTCGGTCCAAGGATCCGGCCGCACTCCAGGTGGTCGTCGAGACCTATCTGGGCCAGCTGTTCCGGGCCGCACGCGGAGCCGGCTTGGCACCCGAGAGAGCCGAAGAGGTGACTCAGTCCACCTTTGCGACTTTTATTGAAAAGGCGGAACAGTTTGAGGGACGTTCGCATGTGCGAACCTGGCTGTTTGGGATTCTCTACAATAAAATCTCCGAAGAACGGCGCCGTGTAAGCCGCGAACGTGAGATGGACGAAATCGATGACGTCGTGGAGGAGCGATTTGACTCCAGCGGGAAATGGGTGAAACCGCCTCGACCCGTCGATGTTCAGCTGTACTCTTCTGAAATCAGGTTGTTTTTCGAGGAGTGCCTGGAAAAAGTCCCCACTCAGCAGCGGATGGCGTTTGTATTGAGGGAAGCTGAAGATTTGAGTAGTGACGAAATTTGTAAGATTCTGGACGTTACCCACACTAATTTGGGTGTGCTCTTATACCGAGTTCGCAATCGACTTAGGGAATGTCTCGAGGCTCGGGGAGTAGAGAAGCCATGATGCTCAATTGCAAGGAAGTGAGTCGCAAGGTCGCGAGTGATCATCTCGCGACTGCAGGTCCCTGGGAGCGTTTCCGGATTCGCTTCCATCTATTCATGTGTCGGCATTGCCGGTGCTACGATGAGCAACTTCGCGAGATCGATTCAACCGCTCAGGAGTTGTGGAATGATCCCTCTCAGGATCGTGCCTCTATTGACCGCCTCCAGAGGGAAGTGCTGGAGACCCTCAAGGAGGGCGGACCGCAGGATCAGGCATGAACTGCCGGCAACTTCAAGCTTTTTCCCCGGATCAGAGAGTTTTCCTGTCACCCCTCGAGTCCTACCTGCATGTCCGCCGCTCAAATGTGACGGAATGTTCAAAACACAACTGACAGCAGTGCGCTAACATGACAAGTGCGATTGTGGGAGGGCAATATGTCTTCAAGGTGGATGCATCGATTGGGAAGGTATTACGGTTGGTTTAGAAGGCCTCTTTTAGGGGGCTTGGCGGGTCTGTCGGCTGTGCTGTTGCTGAGCAGTCTTTTTTCAGCCGCCTCATCGTCCATGCCCTTTGTTTCCCTGCCAAAAGGGGAAGATTCGGACGCCTTTTCCTTTATCGTGTACGGGGACATCCAGGGGAATTACCAGAACGGACATCAGGCCTTGGTCGACCGGATGCTCCAGGAGGACGCCGCCCTGATCGTCAATACCGGGGACATCTCCCGGGATGGAGGAAAGCACTACCAAAGGGATTTTTATCCGATTGTCAGGGAGTTGGCAGAACGGATACCGTACTTTCCTGCAGTGGGAAATCACGATGTTGCCTGGGGGAATGCTTCAAGCCGCAATCGATTTCTCAACTTTTTCCACAAGACTTTCGATGATCTTGCCCGCAGAGAAGACAATCACCACCTGAGAGACCCCGCCAGCCAGAAGCTGTGGTACAGCTTTGTCCATGGCAACGTCCTCTTTATTATTCTCGACTCAAATCTATTGATCGATGAAGGTCGTTACAGGAAAACGCACGGTCTGGAACCCTATCGGGACTATTTGCAGGAGCAGCTGATCTGGGTGAGAGATCTTTTGAACGCCTCCAGTCATGATCCTCAGATTCGTGCTAAATTCGTCTTTTTTCATCACTCACCCTTTGTCAGCTACGAGAGGAAATCGGTGCCCATTCTGGGCTTTGGAGGTCATCCCGGTCACAGCCGGATGGTGGTGAATCAGACCGTTCCATCGAAGCAACCGGGCGAGACGCAGTATCTTCTCGATCTGTTTCGTTGGCATCGCGTCACGGCTATTTTTTCCGGACACGAACATTTTTATGAAAGATGGCGGGAGATCATACGAGACGGAGACCGACCCAACCACATGCTGAATTGGGTGGTGACGGGACTGGGTGGTGTGAAACCACGTGGGCAGCCCGATTATAAAGAGGAGAAAATCGACAGGTTGCTCGAAGCGGATGGAG
>JAZFRU010000236.1:0-2149 GCA_036445815.1 Acidobacteriota bacterium
GTGGCTGAAACTGGATGACTTCATCGTGGAGAACTACGAATCAAAACAGCGATGGGGAGATTTCTCTCTGCTGCGCCGATCAGACCCGTAACCAGGCGATGCCAAGAGTCTGCTCCCTTCACACCACCGATCCGATTTTCAACGCTCCAGTGACCGGAGACCCGGAAGATCAGTCACGGACATCGGCTCCGTTCCGGCCCCCCAGACGTGTCCGCTCCAGGCGACTCCACCGGCACACCTGCTCGATCTCCTGGGGTCGCAGACGCGCCTCGTCGTGCATCCAGACATAGGGGGCCAGGGGCATTTCTCCCTGAGTGATCAATTCGCACATCTCCTCCAGAAGTTCCTCCTGCTCCTCGGCATCGTACCGGGCCCAGTCGGAAAAATTCAGACTTCTCCTCCCGAAGTTGACATGGTCAATGACAAACCAGGAAGCCGGGGCCACCCGACTGTACCAGGGCCAAACCGTCCGGTGAGAATGACAGTTGACGCAGGCCCGGACCAGGGTGCGGTTGACCTCCGGAGGAAGACTCAGTCGACTCTCGATGGCCCGCCCCGCCACCTCGGGAGGATTGCTGCGAGTCGGCCCCACAAACTGGATCAGAATCAGGAGCAGGGGTATCCCCAGCAGTTTCCACTTGATCGAAGTCACGACGACTCCCCCTGCCCATGCTTCATCACAAATTTTACCCCTACCTTGACTCTCCCTCTTAACTGAGAGTCGCATGGTATTCTATTGCCAGGAGATGACCATCGCTAGCACTGGCCCATGATTGTAAGTCGTACGCCTTTTCGAGTTTCCTTCTTTGGAGGAGGTTCCGACTATCCCGCCTGGTACCTGAAGCATGGCGGTGTGGTCCTCGGGACCACCATCGATAAGTACTGCTACATCAGTTGTCGACATCTCCCTCCCTTTTTCCATTACAAACATCGTATTGTTCACTCTCGGATCGATAATGTCACCGACATCAACGACATCACCCATCCGGCGGTCCGCGGCATTCTCGAATATATGGGTGAGACCGCGGGTCTGGAAATACATCATAACGGAGACCTGCCCGCCCGCTCGGGCTTGGGGTCGAGTTCCTCTTTCACTGTCGGCCTAATCCATGTCCTGATGGCTCTGCATGGAAAGATGATCTCCAAGAAGGATTTGGCCAGCCGGGCGGTTCATGTGGAGCAGGACGTCCTCAAGGAACATGTCGGATCCCAGGATCAGATTCTCACCACACACGGCGGCTTCAACATGATCGAGTTTCGTCAGGATGGGTCCTATGACATCTCACCTGTCATCCTGGATCGGGAAAAATCCGTGCAGTTCCAGAAACATCTGATGCTCTTCTTTACCGGCTTCACCCGTTTCGCTTCCGATATCGCCAAATCGCATATCGACAATCTGGAACTGAAAACAAGGGAAACCCGGACCATGATGCAAATGGCCCAGGAAGCGAAAGAGTGCTTGCAGAGTGAGAACCCGAGATTCGTTGACTTCGGACAATTGCTCCGTGAATACTGGAAATACAAACGCGATTTATCGGACAAGGTGAGCACCTCGGAAATTGATCAGATTCATGACACCGGCATCAGGGCGGGGGCCCTCGGAGGAAAACTACTTGGCGCAGGAGGAGGAGGGTTTTTTCTTTTCTTCGTGAAACCCGAAGATCAGCCCAAGGTCCGGGAGGCCCTCAAAGACCTGGTCCATGTCAACTTCAACCTCGAGTCCACCGGGAGCAAAATCGTGATTTATGAGCCCACAGACTTTCAGTAAGGGCTTCTGACCGTGAATCGACAACAACGGGTTCGAAGAGGCCTCCACCCCTCCTCAGAATCAAAAGGGCTCTCTCAGTTGAGAACATGAACGAGAAGGACATCAACAAAGTCTTGATCACGGGAATCGCCGGATCAGGAGGAAGTTACCTGGCGGAATACATCGTCGAGCACCAGCCTCACGTCGAGGTCCATGGCATGCACCGATGGCACAGCACCACCAACCTGGAGAACCTCGAAAACATCCAGGACAGGGTCACCCTCCACGAATGCGATCTCAATGATCTCGGCGGCATTCTATCGGTCTTGAAAAGGGTACAACCCGATGGCATCTTCCACCTGGCCTCCCATGCCAATGTACGCGCTTCCTTCGATACCCCTC
>JAZFRU010000237.1:0-24241 GCA_036445815.1 Acidobacteriota bacterium
AGAGGATACTTGCTGTTGGAAGCCCATCCCCCCAGGATAACCCCCAAAATACCGACTGAAGAAACGGACAGGACGAACAGAATGGCGATATTGATATCGGTGACAAAGCCTCCGGAAGCAATCGGATTCTGGACCACCCGCTCCACAGCGGTCGGTTCCAGAAGCCCGCTCGGAAGCGATTCCAGAATCCATCGCAGCACTCCTTGAAACATCTCGGGTGGACCAAATGGCACCACAGCGAAGACAATAAAGGCTGGAATCAGCGAGATCATGGGCGCCAGGGTAAAGATCAGGGCGTCTGCCCTGGAAGGGACGATGTCCTCCTTGAGGATGAACTTGATACCATCGGCAATCGGCTGCAGCAGGCCGTGCCATCCCACTCGCATGGGTCCCAACCGGACCTGAATGTGGGCGATGACCTTTCGCTCCAGCAGGGTCAGGTAGGCAATCGCTCCCGATAAAATCAAGACGATGGCACTAATCTTGATGAAGGGAATAGCGACATAAATGAGCAAGGTTTCAATCATCGATCCACCTCACCCAGGACGATGTCCAGCGTCCCAATAATGGCAACGACGTCCGCCATGAGATGACCTCTCACCAGCCGGCGAAGGGCCTGCAGGCCGATGAACGTGGGAGGACGAATCTTCACTCGAAAGGGTTGAGCCGAACCGTCGCTGACGATGTAGTAACCCAACTCCCCGCGTGGACTTTCGATCCCGGAGTAGTATTCCCCCGCCGCCGGCTTGACGATCTTCGGTGCTTTCCCTCGAACGGGGCCATCGGGAAGCCGCTCCAACACCTGCTGAATAATGCGTCGGCTCTGGCGCATTTCTTCAATACGCGCCACGTAACGATCGTAGGTGTCGCCGTTCTCCCCCAAGGGAATATCGAAGTCGAAGTCTTCATAGCCCCCATAGGGCTGGGCCTTCCGGAGGTCATAATCCACGCCTGACCCTCGGAGGGGAGGTCCGGTCAGCCCCCACTCAATGGCTTCTTCTCCCGAGATCACGCCAATGTCCTTGGTCCTGGCCAGCCAGATTCGGTTTTCGGTGAGCAACTGCTCGTACTCGTCGACACGAGCCGGAAATTCGTCGAGAAACTTACGTGCCTCCTGTTCAAAGCCGGGCGGCAGGTCTTTCCACAGCCCCCCCACTCGGAAGGCGTGGGTGGTCAATCGGGCACCGAACAGAGCCTCAAACAGCTTGAGAATCTCCTCCCGCTCCCGGAAGCAATACAGGAAGACCGTCATGGCCCCAATATCGATGGCATGAGTCGCCAGCCACAGCAGATGGCTTGCGATGCGATTGAACTCCACCATCATGATCCGAATGTACCGGCCTCGCTCCGGGACCTCGATCCCCATCATCTTCTCAACGCCCAGAAGAAAGCCGTAAACATTGGAAACAGCGGCGATATAGTCGGTACGGTCGTAATAGGGAACGCACTCGATGTAAGAGCGATTTTCGCTGATCTTTTCGATTCCCCGGTGCAGGTAGCCTATGATGCACTCGGCATCCACGACTCTCTCACCATCCAGCTTCAACTTCACTCGCAGCACCCCGTGAGTCGATGGGTGCTGGGGCCCCATGTTCATCTCAAGGACCCTGGTATCAAGAACCGTGGATTCTTCTAGAGTGGTCATTCTGGAGTCTTTCGGATTTGCAAATGCTCTTTGATCCAGACCTGGTCCTGCAACTTGATGTCATAGTCCTTGCGAAGAGGATGACCATGCCAGTCGTCGGGTAAAAGGATGCGTTTTAAATCAGGATGATCCGAAAAGTCAATCCCGAATAAATCGTAGACTTCCCGCTCCATCCAGTCCGCAGTTTTCCACACGTCCGTCACAGAAGGAACGGACTCCCCATCCGCCACCGCACACCGGAGCCGAATCAAGTTCTTCTGGGAGTGGGAGTAGAGATGATAGACCATACAAAAACGCTTCTCATCACCCAGATAGTCCAGCGCAGTGAGGTCAACCAGGTAGTCATATTGGGCCTCGGTGCCATCACGCAGGTCGAGCAGAACGTCATGCAATACTTCCAGCGAGACCGTGTAGGTGGCCTGATCCAGAAAGGACTGTCCGGACAGTATGCCCTCAGAAAACTTCTGTTGCAGATTCTTGAGGAGTGGATCGTCAACCAGATCCTCGTAAGTGGGGGCCTTCTTTTTGGCCCTCCGAACCGGGGGTTTGACGGGTTTCTCCTTGGCAGCAGTGGGAGGAACGGCCTGAGCAGGCTCCTTCTTCTCTTCCGACCCCTTGGATTCGCTTGCCTGCGGCTCCCCTCGGGTTCCCGACTTCTCGACTGCTTCGCCCTCTGATTCGGGAGGTTGAGTTTTATCCTCTTCGCTCATATCACCCTGCGAGATAATGGTTAACGGCCCGTATTATCTATCAATCCTCTACTCCAGCGCCTCATTTTGATGGGAACCGTTGCATCATACGGGCGAGTGCCGGTCCAAATGAGCTAACTCGCCTGACGCTGCTCCGGCCTCTTCGCTATGGTCATCAGATCAATCTTGTCCTGGAGTCTCATCAAACCATAAAGCAGCGCTTCAGGCCGAGGGGGGCACCCAGGGATATACACATCCACCGGAATCACCTTATCCACGCCCTGAAGAGTTGAATAGGTGTCAAAGGGGCCACCCGCACTGGAACAGGCCCCCATGGAAATAACCCACTTGGGTTCCGGCATCTGATCATAAAGACGCTGGATCACTTCCGCCATCTTGAGGGTCACGGTTCCGGCAATGATGATCAGGTCAGACTGCCTGGGGGAGGGACGGAAAATCCCGGCTCCAAACCGATCCATGTCGAATCGAGAGGCACCGGCTGCCATCATCTCGATCGCACAGCAGGCCAACCCAAACGTCATCGGCCAGAGCGATGATTTCCTGGCCCAGTTAAACACCGAATCAGCGGTCGTCGTGACTATGTTTTCGTGCATCCGACCTTCAATTAGACCCATTCTAACGCACCCTTTTTCCAGACATAAAAATAGCCCGCAATCAAAATCCCGAGGAACACTACCATTTCCATAAACAGGAAAACGGGCAGTTGATGATAAATAATTGCCCAGGGAAACAGAAAGATGGTCTCAACGTCAAACACTACAAAAAGAATCGCAATGATGTAGAAGCGTACCGAAAACCGGCCGCGCGCGTCGCTCTCGGGATCGACTCCACACTCGTAGGGCATCAATTTGGTGGCATGCGGCTTGTAGGGACGGACCAGCCGACCCACCGCCAACCCGACGACGGGCATGGACAGGGCAATCACTATAAAAATCAGAATCGGGACATACGACGCTAACACTTCTCACCCCCTGTAACCAACTGAAGGACTGAGCCTGACAAGAGCAATGCATTGTAACCCAGTTGGCACATAATTTTCCAAGTCCATCTCCGACCCCCTCATCTCGAACGATTGGACGGACTTACCGACCTGCCGTTCGGGCCCTCAGGAATCTCCCTCCGTCCTTCCTTATGTCCTCCTCAACTCGTAAAAGACGCTATGTTGGGGACGGCCTTCACCGTTATGTCAGGTCGATCTAAGCACCATCCAGTAGTCGACAGGGGGCCGACGCCTCACTCCCGTAATAGGGCCTCGAAATACTCTATCGTACGGCCTAAGCCCTCCTCAAGGTCGACTTTGGGCTCCCATCCCAGGAGCTGACGGGCCTCAGAAATGTCGGGATTTCGTCGGATGGGGTCATCCTGCGGGAGAGGCTCGAGTTTGATCTCCGACCCGCTTCCCGTTGCCTCCAGAATCCGTTCAGCCAGGAAGAGAATCGTCGATTCCACCGGATTTCCAAGATTGATGGGCCGGTGAACCCCGTCACAGGCCATCAACTGTTCCAGTGCTCCTATCAGATCGGAGACAAAGCAAAAGGACCGGGTTTGAGAGCCATCTCCGTAAATCGTCAGGGGGTCACCTCGGAGAGCCTGGACAATGAAATTGCTGACCACCCTGCCGTCGTTGATCGACATTTGTGGACCATAGGTATTGAAAATTCGTGCGATTCGAATGTCCACCTGATTCTGGCGATGGTAATCCATCATCAGCGTCTCGGCGACCCGCTTTCCTTCGTCGTAGCAGCTGCGTAATCCAATGGGGTTGACGTTCCCCCAATAACTTTCCCCTTGCGGCTGCACCTTTGGATCACCGTACACTTCGGATGTGCTGGCCTGGAGGATTCGAGCTTTGACCCGCTTGGCCATACCCAGCATGTTGATGGCACCTACCACGTTGGTTTTAACCGTCTTGACGGGATTGTGCTGGTAGTGAACCGGCGAGGCGGGACAGGCCAGATTATAGATTTGATCAACCTCCAGGAGAATGGGTTCGACAATGTCATGTCGAATAAACTCGAAGGAGGAATGATCCAACAAGGGTTGGATGTTGTGCTTGGATCCTGAAAACAGATTATCCAGACACAATACCTCATGTCCCTGCTCCAGCAAGGAACAACATAAATGGCTCCCGAGAAAACCGGCACCGCCCGTCACCAGAATTCTCATATCGTTTCACGCTTCATGTTTCACGTTTCAAGTTAGCACGATGTTGTAGCGGCCGCTCTTTAGCCCGACTTCCTCACACCAGGTCGTCCCCGTCAGTATCTCCGATTCTGTTCCCAGGCCCATGCGGTCGACAAGAGCGTCTCCACATCCGAGTGCTCGGACTTCCATCCCAACCTTTGCTGGGCCTTACCTGGATCGGCCACCAGATGAGACGGATCTCCCGGCCGACGGGCAGAAACCTCCAGTGGAATCTCCCGGTCGGTCAACTTTCGGGCGGCCTCCACAAGTTCCATCACGCTGACACCCTGTCCTGTCCCCAGATTGAAGACCTCACTGTCGTGTCCCTCACACAACCACTGATAAGCCGCGACGTGCCCGGATGCCAGATCCAGAACATGAATATAGTCTCGGACACAAGTCCCATCAGGCGTAGGATAATCGTCACCATACACCTGAAGCTTTACCAGATCGCCCTTCGCCACCTTCAGAATTCTAGGGATCAGATGACTCTCGGGATCATGGGACTCCCCCAACTGGGCGTCCAGACTGGCTCCCGCTGCGTTGAAGTATCGCAACGAGACAAAGCTGAGTCCATAGGCCCGATCATATTCCCTGAGCACTCTCTCGACCACAAGCTTGCTCTCCCCGTACGGGTTCACGGGATTCAGCGGATGAGTCTCGTCGATCGGAATGCGTTGGGGATCGCCGTAGGTGGCACAGGTGGAAGAGAGCACGAATTTCCGGACACCGTGGCGAAGCATGACCCCCAGAAGGGTCAATGAATTCACAACGTTCTGCTCATAATAGAGGCGAGGATTGTCGACCGACTCTCCGACCTCACTCAGGGCAGCGAAGTGCATCACTGCATCCACCTTATGTTCCTGGAAAATCGTGTCCAGCAACTCTTCGTCTGCTATCTCGCCCTGGATGAAGTCTCCAGCAAGGACTGCTTTTTCATGCCCTTTACTGAGATTATCAAGACTGATGGGATGATAACCGCTGCGAGCCAATTCGCGCACGGCATGGCTGCCGATATAGCCGCCGCCCCCGGTGACCAAGATCGACTTCATTCATTCCACACGGTCACACTTACCTACCATCCCAGGTTGCCGGCCGCAGCCGTGTGGAACTCAAAGGTGTGCTGATAGTCTCCGGGGAAATCCAGGGTCCGGCTGTAATCCAAAATCACAATAATTTCCGGACGATCCCGCACCCGTTCAACCCGGATCTGGCCCTGCTCGACATCGAAATTCATGTTCTTGGCCAGGGCCATGACCTGCCGTGAAATGATACGATCGTTCCATCTTTCGACCGTTCCCTTCCCTGCTATGACCAGCAGTTCATCATGGAAGTTATCCTGCTCCCAATAAACCGGAACGATCCGAAAAGCGCCATAGCCAATAACGGCAAAGAGAACGATAACAAACAGACACCCCACGTTGCCTGCCCCACGCTCTCTTACCCTTGGAGTGTCTTTCATTATCCCCATCCCTCGTTGGATATCCTGTTTTCTCTTCCCCAAAAACCAACCGGATACTTCCATCAGTTTAACAGGACCCAAGACAGAGTTCAGAATTCGGCACCCTGAATCCAGCAATTTTCACCAGCAACTCACCGTATTCCACGGGTCTGAACAGGGGTTACCAGACGTTTATTAGGCCTGCCGGAACCGGCAGCACCAGATCACTTCACGGCTCAGCACAGCGGTCAACAATACAACTGAGTGTAAAGCGCCATGTCCGCATCGAGTGCCCTCCAGTTGAGTCAGATTACGTGAGTCATTTCCTGAGTCCAGGCCCGGATTATGCATAGGTTCTCGTCACGAAGTGCCGAAGGCGCCGCGATGACAAGGCGTGCGACGAAAGGCCCCGCAGGCGTACTCGTGCTGTACGCCGAGGAGCCCAAGGAAGAACAACGCAATCAGCGTGGATGCTTGCGGCACTGCAGTAGATAATTTATGCATAATCCGGGCTAGTACGCATCGATGCCTCTTGTGCCGGGTTCCATGAATAGGGCGAGGGCTGTGGCGAGCGCGACGACGTCGAGTTCGCAAAAAGGCCCGCTGAGCCCATGGCGATGTTCCTCTGCGCTTTTTTCTGTATTCTGGATTCCTCTTCGGCCATCTGTCCTATAATGCTTAGTTGTGTCGATTTCGAAAGAACTTTCCTACTCCGGGGTCTCCTACGGACAGGCCTGGTCCGAGTCGGCGGAATTCCAGCTGATCAGCCCCTTCCAACCCAGCAACGATCAAAGTAAGGCAGTCGAGGAACTGTTGAGCAAGATTGAAGAGGGGCAACAATATCTCGTCTTGCTGGGCGTTACCGGATCGGGCAAGACGTTCACCATGGCCAAGATCATCGAGAAACTGAATCGCCCTGTTCTGATCTTGAGTCACAATAAAACCCTGGCGGCCCAACTGTACCAGGAGTTCAAGGGGTTTTTTCAGCACAATGCGGTTGAGTACTTCGTCAGCTACTACGACTACTACCAACCGGAGGCATACATCCCGGCCAGCGACACTTACATTGAAAAGGAGGTGTTGATCAACGACGAGATCGATAGGTTACGACATTCAGCCACTCGCTCTCTTTTTGAACGACGCGATTGCCTCATCGTGACGAGTGTCAGCTGCATTTACGGCCTTGGCTCACCCGAGGCCTACTACGGCATGTTATTGATGCTCACGGAAGGACAGCAGATTACCCGCCAGAGCATACTCCGCGAACTGGTCGAAATTCAGTACGTCCGCAGTGACGGTGAGTTGGCTCGGGGAACCTTTCGGGTTCGGGGAGACGTGGTGGAGGTCATCCCCGCCTACGGCGACTATGGAATTCGTATCGAACTGTTTGGAGATGAGATTGACGCCATTCACCAGTTTGACCCCATTACCGGAGAAATCATCAAGAGACATCCTCGTGTTCCCATTTACCCGAAGTCTCACTATGTGATGCCTCGCAGCCAGTGGAAGGCTGCAGTCGAGAGCATTCGAGAAGAACTGGAGGA
The DNA here is from genome assembly GCA_036445815.1 of Acidobacteriota bacterium. Classification (GTDB taxonomy): domain Bacteria; phylum Acidobacteriota; class UBA6911; order RPQK01; family JADFOI01; genus JAPYTY01. The sequence continues at coordinate 7,525 of JAZFRU010000237.1, forward strand.
GCACCGTCCCCAGCTGGAAAAGCAGGGGCTGCTCCTGGAGGCACAAAGGATTCACCAACGAACGATGTTTGATCTGGAAATGATCAAATCCGTGGGCTATTGCAGAGGAATCGAAAATTACTCCCGGCATCTCACTGGGCGTCTGCCGGGAGAACCACCTCCTACGCTCTTGGACTATCTCCCGGACGACGCCATAATGTTCATCGACGAAAGTCATGTTTCAATTCCACAGCTGAGGGGAATGTTCAAGGGTGACCGTTCCCGAAAGCTCAATCTGGTCAAATACGGATTTCGCTTGCCTTCTGCCCTGGATAATCGCCCCCTTAACTTCACTGAGATAGAGGAGATTCTGCCTCAGACACTATGCGTATCAGCCACTCCCGGACCCTATGAACTGGACCGGTGTAACCACCAGGTTACCGAACAGATCATCCGGCCCACCGGCCTGATGGATCCGCAGATCGAAGTGCGCCCCGTCAAGGGACAGATTGACGACTTGCTGGAGGAAATCCGGCAACGGGCAGGGCAGAAGGAACGAGTCCTGGTCACAACTCTTACCAAGAGAATGTCGGAAGAACTGTGTGAATACTACACCGAACTGGGAGTCGCAGTGTGCTACCTTCACTCCGAAATCAACACTCTGGACCGGATCAAGATCCTGCATCAGCTGCGGTTGGGGAAATTTGATGTGCTGATCGGGGTCAACCTGCTGCGAGAAGGTCTGGACTTGCCCGAAGTCTCACTGGTGGCCATTCTGGATGCCGACAAGGAGGGATTCTTGCGGAGCAGCACCTCCTTGATTCAGACCTCTGGCAGAGCTGCTCGAAATATCAACGGCAAGGTCATCATGTACGCCGATGTCGTGACCCGATCCATGGCCACGGCACTCGAGGAGACTAGGCGCCGTCGGGTGATCCAGCAAGACTACAACGAACAAAACGGCATCACGCCGACCACCATACTCAAACCCATCAACAGAAACTTCCTGGAAATGAGTCGGATCGACTACTACGAGGCTCCCACCATCGCCGAGGACATCGAGCAATATTCTTCGGCTGAGGAAATCCGCCAAAAGATTGAGCAATGGGAAACAGAAATGAAAGAAGCAGCCCAGAAATTCGAATTCGAGAAAGCAGCGGACTTCAGAGATAAGATCAAACATTTAAAAGAGATTGATCTGCAGCTGGGCTTCTCCGGTCACACCTCCAAGACAATCGAGAACTCGAACCTGGACGACTGATATGCTGATCGAACCCACCTCCTCGCTTGGAGGGACGATTGATCTCCCAGGCGATAAATCCATTTCCCACCGCTATGCCGTCCTGGGTGCCATGGCTCGTGGGACCACTTCTATTGGAGGATTCTCACGCAGTCAAGATTGTGCTTCTACGCTTGCCTGCCTCAGGATGCTGGGCACCGAAATTCAACAATCGGAGCACACGATTGAGATCCGGAGCGAGGGTTGGGAAAGTTTCCAACCACCGGGGACACTTCTAGACGCGGGGAACAGCGGCACTACCATTCGCCTCCTTTCGGCACTGTTGGCCGGATCTCCCTTTGCTTCCTCCATTCAGGGAGATGAGTCGTTAAATCGCCGGCCCATGCGCCGTATCCTCATCCCCTTGACCCAGATGGGTGCGACGATTCAGCCCCATAATGGGGAGTATCCACCTTTGCACGTGACCGGCACCCGACTCACGGGGATTCGGTACTCGTTGCCTGTCGCCAGCGCCCAGGTCAAGTCGTGCGTGTTGTTGGCAGGATTGATGGCCCGTGGGGAAACTACCGTGGTAGAAAACGTTCCCTCTCGCGACCACACCGAACGCGCCCTTCCTTTCTTCAACGCCCACTTCGCCCGAACTGATCAACATCTCACGGTGAAAGGCCCCTCCTCACTGGAAGCGACAACCATTCAGATTCCCGGAGATTTTTCAGCCGCGGTGTTCTTTATCATCGCCGCACTCTTGATCCCCAAGGCCCGCCTGCACATGTGCGATCTGGGAGTGAACCCTTCCCGCACCGGATTGCTCTCTATACTGGAAAAAGCCGGAGCACGGCTTGAGCGGAGCAATCATAGAGAGTTCAACGGGGAACCCATGTGCGACCTTACCGTTGAGTTCAGCCCTGAAGTGTTCCACCAGTTTCCCCGAGAGATCAGTGGGGAGCTCCTCATCAATATGATCGATGAAATCCCCGTCCTGGCCGTTCTGGGGACACGGCTTCAACAGGGCCTGAGGATCCGGGGCGGCCAGGAACTCAGAAAGAAGGAATCCGACCGGATCAACTCAATCGTGGTGAACTTGCGAAATCTGGGACTCCAGGTGGAAGAATTTCCCGACGGCTTCGACATCCCTCCCGGCCAGAAAATTCAGGGAGGAAAAATTCAAACCTTTGGAGACCACCGCATCGCCATGGCATTTGCAATAGCCGGCCTTGTCGCAGAAGCTCCCGTCGAACTGGACCAACCTTCTTGTGTCTCGATCTCGTTCCCAGACTTTTTCGAGAAACTGAATTCTCTTCGTTGCTGAAGGGCTGAACCTCAACGTGAACAATCACATCTTCCTTATAGGATTCATGGGCAGTGGCAAATCGACCATCGGCCCCATCCTGGCCCGTGAAATCAAACAACCTTTTCATGACCTGGACAAGGTCATTGAAACGGAGCAGAACACGACGATCAAAGAGATCTTTGCAACCAAGGGAGAATCATTCTTCCGAGAGTTGGAATCGCACAGCCTTGTCCAGAGCCGCCACCTCGATCCCTGCGTGATGGCTCTTGGAGGTGGAGCCTTCGTCAGCGATTTCAACCGGACCTTTATTGCTAAACACGGCGTTTCGATCTGGCTGAAAGTGCCCCTTCAATTGGCCAAAACTCGTTGTAAGAACTCCCCAGATCGGCCGTTGGCAAAAAACCTGGACCGTTGGGAATCGCTTTTCCAGGTACGTGAGATGCACTACAGCCTCGCCGACATCCACATTGAAGTGGAGTGGAAGTCCCCTTCACGGATCGCGGCCGAGATTCAGGAACGACTGGAGGAACTCAAGAGACAATAGAGGTGGTGCACTACGGAAGATATACAAATCTTCTTTCTGGTGGTCGGCCGGGTTTGATAACATCGTCTGAACATGGTTAGGTTGCTCTGTCTGCTCTTTTTCTTCACGTCGAATCTTGCTGCTGCAACTTCCTTCTCCCTGGATCAAATCGCTGATCGGTTTCCTTACCGGGGATTCGAGGAAAACATCGAGTTCTGGACATCGATTTTTACCGAATATGGAGAACGGCAGGTCCTTCTCCACGATCAGGATGATCTTCGGCTGATTTACGAAGTCGTGACCTTCGATAAGGGTGTTCGCAATGATACTGCCGAATTCAGGCGCCAGAGAACAGACCTTCGAAAAAGAGAGCGTCAGCTCCAGAAGATTCTGGATAATATCCGTGCCTGGGGACCTGATTCTGATCGACTCACCCGGGAACATCACCGGATCATCCAGGTTTTGACTTCTCACGGATATGATCTTAAATCTGCCGAATTGAGAAAACTGAGGGGCAACATCCGCTCCCAGCGGGGAATCAAGGAAAAATTCCGTGAAAGTCTCATCCGCTCCGGGAAATATCTGACCGTCATGGAGGGGATTCTCGAACAACATGGTGTTCCTACAGAGCTGGTCTTTCTGCCCCACGTGGAATCCTCCTTCGATTACAAGGCCTATTCCAAGCGCGGAGCGGCTGGAATCTGGCAGTTCATAAGGAGCACCGGACGCCAATTCATGACCATCAGCAACTACGTGGATGAACGGCTCGATCCTTTGAAAGCGACCGAATCGGCGGCCCGGTTACTCAAACAGAACTACAAAACCCTGGAGAGTTGGCCGCTGGCCGTCACCGCTTTCAATCATGGGCGGCAGGGAATGGCACGTGCGAAAAAACGTCACGGTGATGATTTCACGGTCATTGTCAAACGCTACAAGTCCCGTACCTTTGGATTTGCCAGTAAAAACTTTTATTCCGAGTTCCTCGCTGCCGTCCAGGTAGCCCGTAACTACACCGACTACTTCGGACCGTTGGATATTGCGAAGCCCCTGCAGTTTGACACCGTGTCCCTCGATCGGCCCTATCACCTGGATCACATCACGGCGGTTCCCGACCTGAATGAATCGGTTCTTCGTGACTACAATCCCCAGGTCCGCAACCCCATCTGGCAGGGATCCAAGGTTTTCCCCCGCGGTCTCACCCTGCGCCTGCCTCCAGGCAAAGGAGAAGCAGTCACAGAGGCACTGAAATCGGCTCCCGCCGCAACGACTCACGTCTTTGTTGCCGACAACGGCTCACTTGCTTATCGCGTTCAGTACGGGGACACTCTGAGCGATATCGCCGCAAGCCTCGGGACGTCCATGAGGTCGCTTCAGCGAGCCAACAACATCTCCAATGCTCATCGAATCTACCCGGGACAGCTGCTTCTGGTGGAGGGACCCTCGGGGCTCACGACAGGATCGACAGTTCCCGGAACCTCAGCCAGAGCCAGCCAATACCGTGTCAGAAGCGGAGACACCCTGGACAAGATTGCGAGCCGATTCGCGGTTTCGATGCGGCAACTGCAGCAGCTCAACAACCTCGACAACCCCCACCGAATTTACCCTGGCCAGATCCTTCAGATGGGTGGGAACACGAACCTCGCCACCGGTCCAGAGGCCGCCGCAATTTCCGTTGCAACCACCCAGTACCGTGTCAGAAGCGGAGACACCCTGGACAAGATCGCGGGCCGATTCGCGGTTTCGATGCGGCAACTGCAACGGACCAATAACATCGACAACCCTCACCGGATCTACCCCGGTCAGGTCCTTCAGGTGAGTGGAAGTTCGGTGGTGGCCGACAGTCCGGCCAGGCCCGACCAGTACCGTGTCAGAAGGGGGGATACCCTGGAGGAGATCGCGGGCCGATTCGGAACTTCGGTTCGGCAGCTGCAATCGGCCAATCGGATCAGCAATCCTCACCGGATATTCCTGGGTCAGGTGCTGCTGATCCCCTAAGCCTAACCGCTGGCCTTCGACCAGCGCGTTTAACGTTTCACGTGTCAGGTTTAACGAACAGCGAAGTGTAGCAGCCGCTCTATGAGCGGCTTTCTTCATCTTGCGTGAAACGTTAAACGTTAAACATTAAACGTGAGGGGCGGCCTCGCGCCGCTCGGCCGCTCCTCACGATCCGGCGTGAAGGTCAGCTGCCCTGTCCCGGCGTCATAGGCCACCTGAATCAAGTCTCCGTCCCTCACACGGCCTTCCAAAAGCAAGTGCGCCAGAGGGTTTTCAAGTTCCTTTTGAATGCTTCGCTTCAATGGCCGCGCACCGTAGTGGGGATCATGGCCGACCTGCACCAGGAACTCCCGGGCCTCATCGGTAAGCTCCAGACCCATGCGATGATCCTTGAGCCGGCCACGCAGATGTCCCAGTTGAATTTCTACAATCTCCTTGAGGTGTTGATCCGACAGGGTGTGAAATACAATGATCTCATCGACGCGATTCAGAAATTCAGGACGGAACTGGAGGCGCAACTCTTCCAGTACGGCCTTCTTCATCTCATCATATTCCGGTCCATCAGAGGCCTCAGAAAATTCAAGAATTCGATGACTCCCGATATTGGAGGTCATGATCACTATGGTATTCCTGAAATCGACGGTTCTCCCTTTCCCATCGGTGAGTCTTCCATCATCCAGAATCTGAAGCAGGGTATTGAAGACATCGAAGTGGGCCTTTTCAATCTCATCAAAGAGCACCACCGAATAGGGGCGGCGGCGAACGGCTTCAGTCAACTGGCCCCCTTCCTGGTAACCGACATAACCGGGAGGTGCCCCCAGAAGGCGCGCGACGGCGTGTTTCTCCTGGTACTCGGACATGTCGATTCGAACCATGGCTTGCTCGTCATCAAAGAGAAATTCAGCCAGAGCTTTGGCCAGTTCCGTCTTGCCCACGCCTGTGGGGCCTGAAAAAATAAAGCTCCCGATGGGGCGGTTGGGATCCTTCAGACCGGATCGAGCCCGAATAACCGCCTGAGACACCGCCGCTACACCTTCATCCTGACCAATGACACGACCGTGAAGGAGATCTTCCAGACCCAGCAGTTTCTCAGTCTCTCCTTCGATCAGCTTGGACACCGGAATACCCGTCCAATGACTGACCACTTCGGCGATGTCACCCTCATCGACCTCCTCCTTGAGAAGCTGGTGATCTCCCTGCTTGGCCGTGAGCCTTTCCTGCTCTGCTTCCAGCTCGTGTTCCAATCGGGAAAGCTCGCCATATTTCAGTTCAGCAGCGCGATTGAGGTCGTATTGTCGCTCGGCTTTTTCGATGGCTATCTTGGTCTGTTCGATCTGCTGGCGAAGGGTACGCAGTTGCAGCACCGTCTTCTGTTCTGCCTGCCACTGTGCCTGCAGAATATCCACCTGTCCTCGGGTATTGGCCAGCTCCTTTTCGATGTTGGTCAACCGTTCCTTGGATCCCTTATCTGATTCCTTCTTGAGGGCTTCTCTTTCGATCTCGAGCTGCATGACACGCCGCTTCATCTCGTCCATATGAGAGGGCATCGAGTCCATCTCGGTCCGCAGCTTGGCGCCGGCCTCATCGACCAGGTCGATGGCCTTATCAGGCAAGAAACGCTCAGCAATATAGCGATCCGAGAGCACGGCCGCGGCAACCAGGGCCGAATCCTTGATTCTCACTCCATGATGGACTTCATATTTTTCGTTCAACCCCCTCAATATGGAAATCGTGTCCTCGACCGAGGGTTGATCCACCAGAACCGACTGGAAGCGCCGTTCCAGGGCAGCATCTGTTTCAATGTACTGGCGATGCTCATCAAGTGTGGTCGCACCGATACAGTGCAGCTCCCCGCGGGCCAGCATCGGCTTGAGAAGGTTTCCGGCATCCATGGAGCCTTCTGCCTTGCCGGCTCCAACCACCGTATGCAACTCGTCGATGAATAAGATGATCCCACCTCGCGAGTCTTTAACCTCTTTGAGAACTGCCTTCAATCTCTCTTCGAACTCTCCTCGGTATTTGGCGCCGGCAATCAGGGCTCCCATGTCCAGTGCCACAATCTGTTTATTCTTCAGACCTTGCGGGACATCTCCCCGCATGATTCGCTGAGCCAATCCCTCCACAATCGCGGTCTTCCCCACTCCTGGATCTCCGATGAGTACCGGATTGTTTTTGGTTCGTCGAGAGAGCACCTGCATCACTCGGCGGATCTCCTCGTCGCGCCCGATGACGGGGTCCAGTCGACCTCGGTTGGCCTCTTCAGTAAGATCACAGCCGTAGCGCTCCAGAGCCTGGTAAGTGGCCTCCGGGTTTCTCGAGGTCACTTGCTGGTGACCTCTCACCTGGCGGAGAGTCTGCAACAGCCTTTCCCGGGTAACGCCAAATTTTCTGAGCATGGGGCCGGCGCTGCCGGTGTCTTCGGTCATGGTCAGCAGTAAATGCTCCACTGAAACGAATTCGTCTCCCAGGCCGGCTGCCTCCTTCCGGGCCTGTGCCAGCAAGAGACGGAGTCGACCTGTGACATACACCTGATCCGGTACGCCGGAGGGACCCGACACCTTGGGGCGAGACTCAAGCTCCTCCACAAGCAGAGCCTTGAGACCCTCGGCATTGATTTCAGCTTTATTGAAAATGGCCATGGCAAGCCCCTTCTCCTGCTCCATCAGAGACAGAAGGAGATGCTCCACATCCACTTCCTGGTGGCTGTGCTGTAAAGCCTTGACCTGAGCCTCGCTCAGGGCATTTTGAACTTTTTCTGTTAAAGTATTCGTGTCCATTTCACCTCTCCTTGGTGCCTCCTTGTATATAAGATCGGTGGAAGTCCATGACAAGTTGAGGCCGCAGGGAAATAGGAAGTCATCCTCCAGGATCCAGAATTTCGGATTAGCCGGCGGTTTGACCTGGAAGCATTCAAATCTTATATTGCCTAGTAGAATGACTGAACGGAAATCGGACAAGCACGAACAGCCTCAAGAAGACATTCCGGAAGAACCCAAGATTCGGGTAACGGACCGACGTTTCTGGGCTCAAGACGAATCCCTCGTCGACCGGACATCATTGCCTGACAGGAAATTCCCGACCATCGTCGAAGAACTCAAAGCACGAACTGAACTGGCCGAGCAAAAGCTCAAGGAAAAGTTAGAACAGATAGCCGAGGAAAACGATGCCTATCGGATGCGTCTCCGAAAAGAGCTGGAACGACAACTGGATCAGGAGAAGTTGGACCTCTTTCGAAACTTTCTGGAGATCATCGACAACTTGGAACGGGCCCTGAAGGCGGCTGATGAAACCGCCACTCCAGAAGACCTCAAAGAAGGAGTGAAGCTCAACCTGGAGCTCCTTCTGAGTAAGTTGAAGACAATCGGAATCGAACCCATAGAAGTCCTCCATCGTCCCTTTGATCCCCACGAGGCTGAAGCCCTGGGAACCGTTTCCGTGGATGATCCTGGACTGGATCAGCATGTGACCGAAGTACTCCAAGGGGGATTTCGATGGGGAGACCAGATCCTCCGACCTGCCCGCGTTCGGATTGGACAGTACCAGGAAGGGACCCCACTGGAGAATGAGAGCCAGGAGGCCACCGTCTCCTCGAAGAGCCCTTAGGCCCGAAGTTCTCACACCTTCTCTACTGCATCGGCGCCATCACTGGGCCTGATCCTCTTCCGTCCCTTCGGACTCCTCGACAACTTCACGATGCTCGATGACGATTTGCTTGATGCGCATCGCCACGACGGGGCGACCTCTCAGTCGTTCATCCTTGGACAGTGGAGTTCGAGAAATCTCCTCGGCCAACTCGATTCCTTCAACGACCTCTCCGAAAATCGTGTACTCACCATCCCACTCCGGGGAGCGCTCCAGGGCAATGAAGAATTGACTGCTGGAGGAATCAGGATCTCCCGGCTGGCGTGCCATGGCCACCGTCCCTCTGGACATCGGGAAGGAACTGAACTCGGCTTTCAGGAACTTTCCGCTGTTCCCCTGCCCATCGTTGTACGGATCATTATCCTTGGAATTAGGATCTCCTCCTTGAACCATCTTGCCCGGCAGCACCCGGTGAAACACGGTTCGAGTATAAAACCCGGTTTCCGCCAGTTCGACAAAATTGTTCACGGCCATGGGAGCAAGGTCCGGCAGCAGTCGAATCACGATGGCACCCCGATCCGTCTCCATCACGGCGTGAGGTTCACCTGGATCGACAGGAACCTCTTCTATCGTCACGGCTCCCTCAGAGATCTCACCGGCTTCCTGAGGAGAACTACATGCCGTAGACACGATCATCAGACAGGTCATTCCAAGGATGGGTCGAAAAATTATGTTCAACATGATTCCCGGAAGTATGCCTCAGCCGCTGCCGAAACTCAACTCTGTTGAGGAATCGAGAGCCCCCCCTACGAGAGCTGGGGCCGAGGAGATTGCGACCCTTTGAAGGCATTGCACAAGGCGATGGCCAGAGCATCCGCCGCATCGTGAGGCTGGGGCTCTTCCCGAAGATTGAGCAGCGTCTTTACCATCATTTGAATCTGTGTCTTGCTGGCCCTTCCGTACCCCACCACCGCCTTCTTGACTTCCAATGGCGTGTACTCAACCAGCGGTATCTCGAATTGACTGGCGACCAATAAGATCACGCCCCGAGTCTGACCCAGTTTCAGAGCGCTCTTGGCATTGACGGCATAAAAGATATCTTCTACTGCCATCACGGCAGGAGTCGTTTTCTTCACTATTTCACAGAGAGCGGTGTGAATTCGCTTGAGTCGATCCTGGAACAGATTGGACTCGCCTTTGGCGGTGCCGGAGATCCCCCCGTATTCGACACAGGAGATGTGATTTCCTTGAACATTGATGAGCCCATATCCGGTCATCTGACTGCCGGGATCAACGCCTAGAATGATCACTCGATCATGATACAGGCGGGTGCTGACCGGATGGTTCCGTGCGATCGTGCTGTCGTGCGATCGTGCAATCGTGCAATCGTGCTGTTGTGCAATCGTGCTGTTGTGCTGTTGAGTGCTGCAGCAAATAGTTTCGCAGTTTTTCTGATTCACTCGTTCTAGCCAGCGATTCGATGCTTTACAGAACTGGAAGTTTGGAAGAAGGCTCGCAAAATTCGAAAGAGGATCTACTCAACTACCAGAACTTTTCCAAGACTCGAACAATATGGCCTGGCCGAACAAATGAGGAGAGCCGCAGTGAGTCTCACATCCAATATTGCCGAAGGCTCTGGAAAGCAATCCTGGGCAGAAAACAAACGGTATTGCCGCATTAGCAAAGGGTCTGCTAGTGAATTACGTGATCATCTAATTACTGCTCACGATGAACGGTATATCAGCGAGAACGATCGGAAGGAATTGGACACAGAACTCACTGGCCTGGCACAGATGTTAAGTGCCTATATCCGGTCAATGACACAACGCCAGGCATCCCATCGAACAAACACTTCTTCTCAATAAGTTTGAGGGATACACGAACGCACGAACGCACGAACTCACGATTGCACGAGTTCAGGCCTGGCTCAGAGTTTCCATCTGGACTTCGTCAATGTCGAAATTGGCATACATGTTGGCCACGTCTTCCAGATCATCGAGAGCATCCATGAGCCTCAACATCTGCTCCGCCTGCTTGTTGGCCACCTGGACTTCGTTCTGGGGAACCATGGTCAAGGTAGCGGACTCGATCTTGATTCCAGCCGATCCCAACGCCTGTTTGACCGCCTCAAAGTCTTCCATCGCCGTGTAGATTGCGAAGGTTTTCCCCTCGGTTTTCAGATCTTCCGCACCGGCTTCGAGAACGACCTCCAGCAACTGCTCCTCTGAAGCCTCCTCCGAATCGACCAGAACATATCCTTTTCTTTCAAAGATCCACTGGACACTGCCCGTTTCCGCCAAATTCCCTCCTTGTTTGGAGAAGATGTTGCGCAACTCGGCCACCGTTCGGTTCTTGTTGTCGGTAAGAACCTCTACCAGGACGGCCACGCCTCCAGGACCATATCCCTCGTAGGAAACTGATTCGTAGGTCTGGCCTGGAAGTTCACCTGTTCCCTTCATGATGGCCCGCTTGATATTGTTTTGCGGCATATTGGAATCTTTGCCGGATTGGACTGCGGCTCGCAGTCTTGGATTGGAATCCAGGTCGCCCCCGCCAAGACGGGCGGCCACACTGATTTCCTTGATCAAGCGGGTAAAGAGTTTTCCTCTTTTCGCATCAGCACTGGCTTTCTTGTGCTTGATTGAACTCCATTTGGAATGTCCTGACATAATGGTGTGTCCTCAGCCAATACCGTGCCGGAGAATATTGTAGCATGGACGGAATCAGCGGACAGCTAACAACCCACAAAAAGTCAGGGGTCAGGAGTCCGGGGTCAGCCGGGGAGGATTCTCAATGACGGCCAAATATAAAGCGACACTCAAATATGTAGGCACTCGATACGCGGGTTGGCAAATCCAGAAGAATCAGAACACCATCCAGGGTCAACTCCGAGATGCACTCACCACCATCACGGGACATCCTGTCAGCGTGATCGGCTCCGGCCGGACCGATTCGGGGGTTCACGCCATGGCTCAGGTTGCCCACTTCTGTCTGGCCGCGCCCACCCCCCGGGAACAGCTGTTCCGGGCGCTCAACGGAATTCTGCCCTGGGACATTCGAGTCATGAGCCTGAGCAAGGTTCCTTTAGACTTTCATGCCCAGAAGAATGCCCTCAAAAAACGGTATGAGTATCGCCTCTACAACGGCCCCAGCTTGTCTCCCTTCCTTCACGGCTACGTCCTCCATGTGAGACATGTCCTGGATTATCAGGCCATGCAGACAGCGGCCCAACAACTGTATGACACTCACGACTTCTCGGGATTTGCTGCCGCAACGACGCAGGTCAAAAGCCGAACCCGCCAGATTTATCTTTCCCAGATTCAGAAGCGCGGATGGTTTGTGACTTACCGAGTGGAAGCCAACGGATTCCTGCATCACATGGTTCGCAATATTGTCGGAACGCTCCTGCAGATTGGATCCGGAAAACGACCTCCCGGCGACATCGAAAAAATCTTGAAATCCAAGAATCGACGGATGGCAGGGCCCACCGCACCGCCTCAGGGACTGTACCTGATGAAGGTGTGGTATTGAAGTTGATCTAGATGGCAATTCTCAGCTGCTTCCAGGAGAGGCAGTACCTGGTCAGATCGAAGTTTTTCACCATCCAGAGATATGGTACAGTAGCGGTTGATTCAATGAACGAGCTAGTGAAAGAGTTCAAGGGAATATTCGATCCTCCCAGCCTCGAAACAGAACTCCTGGAGCGCCTCGATCCCCACAAACTGCCCCAGCATATTGCCGTGATCATGGACGGCAATGGTCGGTGGGCCGAACAACGACATTTGCCCCGGATGGAGGGCCACCGGGCTGGCATTGCTGCGGTCAGGGCGGTTGTTGAAACCGCAGCTCGACTGTCGATTCCAGTGCTGACACTGTACGCCTTTTCGGCCGAAAATTGGAAACGACCGATGAGCGAAATCAGCCAGCTCATGCGCCTGCTCAAGCAATACATTCGAAAAGAACTCCCGACCCTCCAGAAAAACAATATCCGATTTCAGGCGATCGGACGGGTTGACGAACTGCCCTCTTCAGTCCGCAAAGAACTGAGAACTGCGGAGGAGGAGACCAAGGGTAACGGTGGAACGAGAATGGTGGTCGCCTTGAACTACAGTGGTCGCCTTGAACTGGTAGATGCCTTCAATCAATTACTGGAAAATGCGGTCCCCCCCCCCATCACCGAAGAAGATATCGAGAAGTGTCTCTACACGACAGGACTTCCCGAACCGGACCTTCTCATCCGTACCAGTGGTGAGATGCGTATCAGCAACTTTCTTCTCTGGCAAATTGCCTATGCCGAGATCCATGTCACCGAGGTGCTTTGGCCGGACTTTCGCGCCAGTCACCTGCTCGAGGCGGTGGTGGAATTCCAGAGGCGTGAACGCCGGTACGGAGGAATTCGTTTTGCCTCGTTGCAGAGCACATAGGTGATGCGACGAGTCGCCACCGCGGCGGTACTGCTTCCCCTGGTTGTACTCGCCGTACGCTTCTTCCCTTCGTCTCTATTCCTTCTATTCCTGGATGTCGTCATCATCCTGAGCCTGGTTGAGCTTTTTCGACTGCTGGCCGTCCATGACGTTCGAGGCTATGGAGTCACCTATCCCGTGGCCCTGTTGCTGCCCTGGATATGGAGCTATCCCTCCGCCTGGCTGGTGCGCATTCTGGTTCTCATTGTTTTGGTGTTCATGGGAAAAAGTGTGCTTCAGACCCGACACACCAAATCCGGTTTCCTTTCAGCATCGGCCAATCTATTGGCCATCGCGTACCTGAGCGTTCCCCTGTCAATTGCCGGAAATCTGCAGAAGGAGGGAAGGTGGAAAGAGCTCCTGCTCATTCTGACCGTGATCTGGGCCGGTGACATGGCGGCCTACTGGGTGGGTCGGAAGTGGGGGAAACACAAGGTCACCCCCAAGATCAGCCCTCACAAGTCCCTTGAAGGATTTGTGGCAGGCCTGGGGGGCTCCATTTTCGCCGCCTTATTTTTTGGATTCTATCTTCTCCCTTCCTTGACGATGTCCTACCTGGTGCTCACCGGCGTGGTCCTGGCCGCTGCCGGAATGGTAGGCGACCTGTTCGAATCCATGATCAAACGCTCGGCCGATCTCAAGGACAGCTCAAACCTGCTTCCCGGCCACGGAGGCATCCTGGACCGTCTCGACAGTCTGTTCTTTGCCCTGCCGGCCTATTACTGCCTTCTGATTTGGTAGAATGAGCCGATTTGAAAAAGCTGTCAATTCTGGGATCCACCGGCTCCATTGGACAGAGTACTTTAGCCCTGGTCGATCTTTACCCGGATCGCTTCCAGGTGGTCTCCCTGGCCGCCCGTAAGAGCGTCGATGCTCTCTACGCTCAGGCCCGAAAATATCGTCCAAAGGTCATCGCTCTGCGAGATGAAAATGCCGCTCGAGAACTGCGAGAACGACTCCCCGAGGTCGAAGTCCTGTCAGGCGAAGAGGGGGTGACCCAGGCAGCCATCCACCCCCTTGTGGATGTTGTGGTTGCGGCTATTGAAGGTGCTGCAGGCCTGGTCCCAACCTACCACGCCTTGCTCGAAAAGAAAGATGTGGCCCTGGCCAACAAGGAAACGCTGGTGATGGCAGGAGAATTGATCATGTCGATCGTTGAAAAGGGTGAAGCCAACCTGCTTCCCATTGACAGCGAACACTCTGCCCTGCACCAGTGCCTGAGAGGTGCCCGGAAGGATGAAGTTCACAGGTTGGTTCTGACCGCCTCGGGTGGCCCCTTTTTTGGCAGAAGTCGGGAGCAGTTGGAAGGTGTGACGGTCGAGCAGGCCCTCAACCACCCCACCTGGGACATGGGGCCCAAAATCACCATCGATTCCGCCACCCTGATGAACAAAGGATTGGAAGTCATCGAGGCCTACCATCTGTTCGGAGTGGAGCCTGATCACATTTCAATCGTGATCCACCCTCAATCCATTATCCATTCGATGGTGGAGTTCGTCGATGGCACGGTGCTGGCCCAGATGAGCATTACCGATATGAGATCGGCTATCCTGTACGCCCTCGCTTATCCGGATCGATGGAATTCAAATTTGCCTCGATTGGATCTCCTCGCCCTTTCCGCACTGGAGTTCCACCCTCCAGATCGAGACAAGTTTCCCTGTATCAGATTGGCCTATCAGGCACTGGAAAACGGACAAACCTACCCCACCGCTCTGAATGCCGCCAATGAAGTGGCGGTTCACCATTTCTTGAACGGATCCTTACCTTTCACATCCATTCCAGATATCATTGAAGAGGTCCTGAATCGGCACCAGCCCAGCCAGATGGAGGACCTCGCCACGGTTTTGGAGGTCGATCGCCGGGCTCGTCAGACTGCTGAGGAGACGGTTAATCTCAAACACCCCCTCTAACTCATCGGCAAGGGCTGATTTGACATGGGTCGGACGAGCGACGGAAAATGATTGAGTCTATTTATTGGGTGTATGATACTGGGCAGGAGGTCTCATAGATTTGACGTTACTTAATTCTATCGGGTTCAGCATTGTAGCCTTCCTCTTTGTGCTGGGCGTGATGATCTTTGTTCACGAGTTCGGACATTACGCCGTGGCCAAGCTTCTTGGCATTCGGGTCGATGTCTTTTCGCTTGGGTTCGGCCGCCGGATGATCGGATTCCGCAGAGGGGAGACTGATTACCGAATCAGTCTCCTGCCCCTGGGAGGCTACGTCAAGATGGCCGGAGAAAACTACGATGACGAACTGTCGGGGGATCCGGGTGAATTCATGGCCCATCCCAAGTGGCACCGATTTGCAGTGGCCATAGCGGGTCCGCTCATGAACATCGCCCTGGCCCTCATCTTCGTGACCGTCACCTTCATGCTGGGGATTCCTGCGGCCAAGTACCTGCGTCAACCCGCCGTCATCGGAAGCATCGCGGCTGATTCACCGGCAGAGCAAGCCGGCCTGCAGATCCAGGACACGATTGTGGCCATCGATGGAGAGCCCACCGAAACCTGGCAGGAAGTTGAATTGCAGATCAGTATCAGTCCCCGGCAGGAACTGACGTTGTCAATCGAGCGTGACAACCGGGTCTTCGATCAGTCGGTGATGACCTCGGTGGCTGAGGGCTTCGAGATCGGAACAATCGGCGCCAGCCCTTTCATCCCGTTTGTGGTTGCGGAAGTGGGACCTGACAGCCCGGCCTCTCGGGCAGGGCTTCAAGCCAATGATGAAATCATCCAGGTGACATTCGGAGAGACAACCAGTCGAGGATTCAATGACAGCGCAGATCTGATCAACTCCTCCGAGGGCCTGCCCTTGCACTTTGAAATTCGACGCAGTGGTGAGATTGTTGAAACGACCATCACCCCCGAAGAAATGGACGGTCGATGGCGCATTGGCACCACTGTCCAGGTCATGGAACTGGGGAAATACGGTTTCTTTGAATCCATGTCCAGGTCGGTGGAACGAAACTACCGACTGACGGCCCTGACCTTCGAGGTGGTGGGACGCATCTTTACAGGGCGAACCTCGCTCAAAGCCATGTCAGGACCCATCGAAATCGCCCGTTTCTCAGGCATGGCGGCGTCCCTGGGTGGCGTCCAGTTACTGAACTTCATGGCCCTCATCTCCCTGCAGCTGGGGATTTTCAATCTCATGCCGATTCCGATTCTGGATGGAGGCGTCATTGCCCTGCTGGGCATTGAAGGCCTTATCCGGCGAGACCTGAGTATGCGCGTCAAGGAACGTATCTTTCAGGTGGGCTTTGTTTTTCTCATGTTGTTGATGGGAGTCGTCATCTTCAACGACCTCGCCAAGAATCTCCCGATTCTGAACTGAAGGCTACTTACCGCTGACCTCCTGACCGACCGACAAACGACCTGCGTGAAACGTTAAACCTGAAACGTGAAACGCGCCGGTCGAAGACCGGCGGTCTTCTCCCGTGATAAAATCAGGGACGCATGGCCGACTCCCGGGAAGATCCGATCCAAGAAGAGAAAAAGAAGATTCATCGACTGCGAGTCCTGGTGGATCTCACCACCAGCATTCTCTACCAGGAGACTTCCCTGACTCTGGAAGAAGCTCGCCAGTTGGTACGAGACACCGAGAAGTCGATACTGTCTCTGTTCCCGGACAAACGGCAGACT